>NZ_JAAHHZ010000549.1:0-3275 GCF_010672005.1 Moorena sp. SIO4A5
CCAGCAGACCTAATCCAGCACAGGATTCAAGAAAAGCTTGGACAAAACCAGGATTAGCTTTGAGGTGATCGGAGACTTCTCGGGCAGAAATAGGTTGTTCCAGTAAAGGAAATATTCCAAGTTTTATCGCCGCTCTGAGAACCGCAGAGTTCCAGAAGCTAAAACATATATTGTCGATGCTGTCCTTCATTTATACTTATCCTAAATCTACATCCACGTTATTGTCAGATAGTGTTAGAGCTAGTTAAATTGGCCAAATTATACCTCTTGATATAATTTCTCATAAAACGGCAGACAATCTTCCACTATAGGTATTAGGTCATCAGGTATATTGATCGCTTTTTCCTCATAAGGAAGAAAACCGCTAGAATTCCTCACTGTGGAATACCAACTTGGGGCAAAGGATGACAATGATAAGTTTGAGTCTTTTAGTTCAGGTTCCCAACTCAGCATTTTTTCAGAAAATGTTACCTCCAAGTTTGCGCATAACCTTTTCAGAATATCTTTGGGATTTCTGACAAACTCCGTTGAGTCAATAACCAGCGGGGAGTTTCCTGTCAATGCTTTAACGTCTTGAAATATAGTGTAAAGGTCTGCTATGCCGATATCATGGAACGTTACGTTCCCCAAAACTTTGTACCAAGATAAAACGATCTCTTTAGGGTCTCTAATCAAAAAAACGTTATGAAGAGATTTAAGCCAGTCTCTGGAAAATTCCGGGAGAGCATGTTTTGCAATGTGTTTTTGGAATGAAAACGATGCACTATTGGGTAAACTTCCGGTAATTTGTTGAATTACCTTCTCATAGTTGCTTTCAGTGGATTCAATAATTTCTTGACGATGAGGATGATTGAAACCATGTTTCAACAGGTACGGAGCATAAAATGGTTCATCAAAAATTAGACAACCATCTAACTGTTCAAAAGCTCTCGTCATCAGTGTTGAACGACTTCTCGGGCAAGTCCATAGGGCAATGTGTTTATTTGTTGTCATCCTGTTTATTCCTTTCTCAACTCCAAAATTAGGCATTAGATTAACGCTGCTCAAAGAATCTAATTCTTTCTGCTCCCACTCTTTGCTTAAATGGTTTATAGGATTAAGGCTTGTTCTGGTAAAGGTTTGATTGCTCTATAGTCTCGACCAACTAAGAAGTCAGGACGCGGATTGTCTACGGCAATCGGAATATTGTCAATACTATTATAGGTTATAATTGCAATTTTTCTCGAAAATGGAGAAATATTATTAGCTGAGCCATGAACGCAATTAGGATGAAAAAATAACACAGTTCCCGGTTTACCTTTGGGCGCTTCTATTCCATATTTTTCTACTAGCTTTATAATGGTTTGTTCTGGGGTAGTGTATTTAAGGTTGGACTGAAAACTCGATATCCATTTGGAGTCTTCTGAAGCAGCATAATCTTGCTCAATTTGGTTGAGAGAGCTAATTACTCCTTCTTGATGGGAACCAGGAATAAGACAAAGCGGTCCATTGAATTCGTTGACTTCTTCTAGAAAAATAACAACATTTACCGCTCGTGGTGTTGGCATTCCATCTTCTTTTTGCCAAAAGATATAATCTTGATGCCACGGCCATAGATCACCACTAAAGGCAGCTTTGAAGTTAATTTTTAATTGATGTATGTAGACTTTGCTGCCAAGAAGTTGCATGGCTGGCTCAACAATTAGAGCGTTTTTTGATATCTTATCCAAGAAGCCATTTTCAGTTGGATCCTCGTGGATTCCTCTTACTGTCGCTTGATCTTCTTCTAAAACTGTTCCTGGTGTATTTTTCCAAGAAACAGTTGATACTTTAGCTGTTATCGCTTTAATCTGAGCTTTATCAAAAAGATTATCTAACAGTAAAAAACCATTTTCTTGGTAAGTTTTTTGTTGCTCTTCTTGTAGGTACATATCTCAAACTCCGATTTAAATTAACTCAACGACTCCATCGACTGAAGTCGATGGGTTTATTTTCGGACTGAATGTCCTCCACTGGCGAAAGCCGCTTATTATTGTATCAAATCTCTTGAGGATATCCGATACAATAATAAGCCTCCGACTTGAGTCGGAGGTAATTGAAAAAGTAATCCAAAACCTTCGACTAAAGTCGGAGGATGGAAAACATCGACAAAAGTAAGGTTACAATACATGCCTTCGGTAAAAATATTATCATATCCCTTTTCTTTGACTTTGCGAAAACATCTGCCATTTCCCAGTTCTAGAGCTGAGAGTATATTAAGCGATCAGCCTCCGGCATGGCTTCCCTCTCCGGCATGGCTTCCCTTACGCCAGATTTTTGTCTAATAACGTTAGGATTCAAGTGTGGAGAGACCGGATGAGGATAGGAGGTTGGGTTAAATCACCCGATTGAGCCATAAGAGTTTGCTCCCGTAGCGTGACCTTCGCTCAAAGAAATCCATCACCGAACCTTCCTGGAAGCGAGAAATTTTGAAGACGGTGAGTAAATTAGCGGTCTGCTCAAAACCTTGGAGATAACGAGAGTTACCACTAACCTTGCCCTTGGTCACTGCCAAAGGTAAAGACCTCTGTACTCTCTCTAAAAATCCCCTTTGCCCGTCTGGGCTTTGGTTTCAGCCTTAACTAAGTGCCATTTGAATTAAATCCTTTTTAATGGAATCCCACAACTAACAAGAAGCCAAAATGGCAAGACAGAAAGAATTTATTTAGATAGATTAATCCTGTCGAAGATTTTACAAGGTTACCTAATTAGGTAATCCCAATAACTCACTTTTTTGAACAGGAGATTTTTCCCATGGATAAGTATCTAACCACTGATTTGGAGTTCATCGCAAATTTGTCAGAGGATGAACTCAAGGAGATTGCAGGAAGCCAAGGCAGATCTAAAGACTTTGGCAAGGGCAAAGTTGATGATGACCGCGATGATGAACGGGATGATCATGACTTTGAGTTTAAATTTGATGACGATGACTTTGACTTTAAATTTAAGTTCACAATACCTAAGCGCTTTGTGCCTAAGAAGAGTCCTTTTGTGATTAAAAAGTTTCCCGTTAACTTTAATCGCGTTTTTGTCTTTAAGCAGGTTTTTACCATTAAGAATCACTAATACTATAGCGTTTGTATCTGGGTTGTGAACATACTCCCAAAGGCCAAGAGGCAAGAGGCAAGAGGCAAGAGGCAAGAGGGGAAAGAGATCCTCAGTTTTATTGTCCAATAAAAAAAGACCATACAGGTTTACATCTCAAATACAAACGCTATAGTTCAGGTTATGGATGCTAGACTTTAGCTATTTGGGAT
>NZ_JAAHHZ010000055.1:0-44726 GCF_010672005.1 Moorena sp. SIO4A5
CTTCTCTTAAATGAAGCGTACGCAGAGCCCTGGCTTTAGCCAGACCACGAAGTGCGCCCTTCAGGCGATCATGCCAAAGAGATGCCCCTTCGCGATCGCATTTATTTTGACTTTTCAGACATCCTCTAAGTTTTTCAATAATCTGACCGCCGCGTACTGAAGAAAAATCAATGTAATACTTGCGATCATCCTCATTGTCCACAGCTAAGGTTTTACTGGGGTTGGTAGCTCGGTAAAACGTTTGTAAATCGGTCATATTACTTTTCTATTGGTAGAGTTTTTTCCCTATTCTGTACCAAGCTGCGGTTGGAACATCGAACCCTTCATCCGAGCTGGCATTCTGCACCCACTCTATTTTATATCATTTTCGGTTGAACACTTATAAATAGTAGGGAACAGGGAATAGGGAATAGGGAACAGGGAATAGGTAAGAGTAGGAAAGAAATCCGATAAATTTTTGGGGTGATGCGAAATAAGTATTGATTTTTATGGTCAGTTTTTAAAAACTTATTACAGTTTTTTGCTGTATTTTTTTGGAATCACAAATTCCTAATTATCGGTTATAATAATTATGAGTTAAAGATAATTTTCTCCTACTCCCTACTCCCTACTCCCTACTCCCTACTCCCTACTCCCTACTCCCTACTCCCTACTCCCTATTCCCTATTCCCTACTCCCTTTCCGATAGTCTTTAAAGTGTTCCATGACCAGAAACGTCCATGACCAATTTGCCAAACAATGTCTTAAAGAACTCCTCGACCCCCTGGGGAAAGTGGAAACAAGCTGGAAAGTGCCTGGGGAAGTTCAAGAAATTGATGTTTACTTTTTGCCATCCCAGCCACTAACCACCAATGGACAAAGCCTAGGATTACTCGGACAACTGGCCACAACCCCTGCTATTTTTGAACCCTTCCGCAACCCAGTCAGTAAATTTGAAGTGCTCACTTGTATCGGTAAACTGATTCAGGTTCATGGTCAAGTTTTCCGTCAGGCTAAGCGAACTAATGCCCAAGTTAGGGTGATAGAACTGCCTCGTTTATGGATTCTCTCCCCAACCGCTTCCGAAGAGTTTTTAGAAAGCTTCAATTTCCAAGCAGATCTAGTTAATTATCCCAGGGGGATGTACTTTCTGGGTAAATCCTTGTATACGGCAATTGTGGCGATTCACCAACTGCCAGTTACCTCAGAAACCTTATGGTTGAGAATTCTTGGTAGAGGTAGAGTGCAACAGCAAGCAATTGAGGAGTTGAAATCCCTACCGAACGGGAGTCAGCACAAAGACAATATCCTAGAATTAGTATATGACATGCTGGCGATATTAGACGCACGTATCAAACAAAATCAAAACCTTGAGGAAGATGACCGGGAGTTAATCATGCAATTATCTCAGATATATCAACAACGACTGGAATTGGCTACCGAGCTTGGCAGACAAGAGGGAATAGTGCAAGGTAAACAAGAAGGACTAGTCGAGGGCAAACAAGAAGGACTAGTCGAGGGCAAACAAGAAGGACTAGTCGAGGGCAAACAAGAAGGACTAGTCCAAGGCAAGCAAAACGAACGTCGTAGTATGGTCACTTACTTATTGCGTAGCCGTTTTGGTGAACTAGACCAGGAACTGCTGGGAATCATTGAGCCATTGATGGCACTCTCTCCAGAAGAATTTATCCCCCTACTCTTACAATTGTCTCGACTAGAATTATTGACTCGATTTGGAGAGCGAAATTAGGTGATTAATCCCCAATGTCGTGCCGGTTGACTAGCTCGATCATCCGCTTATTACTTAACTCGTAATTAAATACTAATTAAATCAATAGTCCTGAGGGTGTTCCATGACCAGAAACGTCCATGACCAAAAGCCCATCCAATGTCTTAAAAAACTCCTCGACCCCCTGGGGAAGGTAGAAACGAACTGGGAAGTGCCTGGGGAAGTTCAAGAAATTGATGTTTACTTTTTGCCATCCCAGGCACTAGCCACCAATGGACAAAGCCTGGGATTACTCGGAAAACTGGTGACAACCCCTGTAATGTTTGAACCGTTCCGCAACCCAGTTACTCAATTTGAAGTCCTCAGTTGTATCGGTAAACTGGCCCAGGTTCATGATCAAGTTTTCCGTGAGGCTAAGCGGGCTAATGCCCAAGTTAGGGTGACAGAACTGCCTCGTTTATGGATTCTTTCCCCAACCGCTTCGGAAGAGTTTTTAGAAAGCTTTAATTTTCAACCAGATCTAGTTAATTATCCCAAGGGGATGTACTTTCTGGGGAAATCCTTGTATACGGCGATTGTGGCGATTCACCAACTACCAGTGACCCCGGAAACCTTATGGTTGAGAATTCTCGGTAGAGGTAGAGTGCAACAGCAAGCAATTGAGGAGTTGAAATCCCTACCGAACGGGAGTCAGCACAAAGACAATATCCTAGAATTAGTATATGACATGCTGGCGATATTAGACGCACGTATCAAACAAAATCAAAACCTTGAGGAAGATGACCGGGAGTTAATCATGCAATTATCTCAGATATATCAACAACGACTGGAATTGGCTACCGAGCTTGGCAGACAAGAGGGAATAGTGCAAGGTAAACAAGAAGGAATAGTGCAAGGCAAACAAGAGGGACTAGTCGAGGGCAAACAAGAAGGACTAGTCCAAGGTAGGCAAAACGAACGCCGTAGTATGGTCACCTACTTATTGCGTAGCCGTTTTGGTGAACTAGACCAGGAACTGCTGGGAATTATTGAGCCATTGATGGCACTCTCTCCAGAAGAATTTACCCCCCTACTCTTACATTTGTCTCGACTAGAATTATTGAATCGATTTGGAGAGCGAACATAGTCGCTAGGGAGTATGTTCACAAATCAAATGGAAATGCTATAGAAGCGCTATAGCTTTAATAACTTGTAGTAATTTAATCGATGACTCCGATTCCATCAGGTTTAATACTGGCATCAACTGATAAATCGGAGGATTGCCAGCTTGGAGATAAATAAACTGATAAATGTATCCGTTAGTCGATAGTCCCCAAACTGAGTCTTGATGGTCTAAACTCTTATAGGCATAGGTCAGTAATTGAGGTAACCCGACGGATACGTCAGCACTACTGTTTTTAGTTTCGATAACTAAGACCCAAAACGATACTTTATCTACTGTCTGTTGAGCTTTGTTAATTGCTAGAATATCTAGTCTGCCAGTAATTTTGGTATCCTGCTCTTGAATATCAATATCAGCAATCTCTTCTTCCAAGGAAATCTTTATTGGAGAGCGATAGAAGCCAGCTAATCGCAGTAAGGGAAAAACAGTTAGGGCTTTTACCAGTCCTTCAGATACTTTACCCGCGATTAAGTAATTATCAAAATCAGTCCGAATTTGTTCCAATTCCCGTTGCTCAAATTCAGTAATAGTGTCTAGGGATAACCGGGAAGTTAATGAACTATTGTATTGCCGTTGAAAGCCAAAGGTATGATGCACATCTTCTAGAGATAGGTGACTAGCTTGTATAATTGTCATAAGTTTATAGGATTATGATAGGTTGATAGGGATCCGTGTAGGAATTCTAAAAATTCTTGATCCCATATTCCCTACTCCCTACTCCCTACTCCCTATTCCCTGTTCCCTGTTCCCTACTCCCTTTCCTATAGTTATATCAGTTATCAATACTAACGGCGTTGCCACCATACCAACCCAGCTGTGGTAAACCCGACTAAGGGCATAAGTAACAGGGCAGTCCAACCCAGTAACTCAGCCTGGATTGCTGTTAGGTTAATCCGTCGATTGTTTTGTTCTTTAGGGCGGATAGATAGGACTTGATCATCTTGCTTGCTTAACCAGCTGATGGTGTTGAGAAAAACATCACCATTTAATTGCTGATCAAACCAACCATTGGTGGCAAAAGTAGAGTTACCATAGACTACTAGACGAGATGAAGAGGTCTTTTTGTTACCATCCTCTTGAGGAGTAGCTTGATCAATCCCTTCCGCTTGGCGGCTTAATGCTACACCTAGGATTAACGGACCAGGGCGATCGCTTTCTGGATTCAATTCCAGTGGCTGCTGTTTAGGATTGCTCTCAGCCCAAGTTCTGTCATTGGTAATTAGCAGAGGAGTTTCCTGGATACCATCTACTGGGGTAATTAAGAGCGATCGCGCCCAGGGATAAAAGGAAAATCCGTCGGCAAATTCCGTGGTAATGGGATGATTCCCGTAGCTGGTGACCATGGGAGTTGCTGCACCAAGCACTAAGGAACGTTCTGGAGCAGACGGGTCAATCACTAACCTACTGTCTAGCTTAATTCCCCAGTCTTTGAGAAAGCTATCCAATTCAGGATTAGTATCAGGGTCGAGCATCAATAGTAAGCTACCACCCTTAGATAGATAGTTACGTAACCCTTTGACTTCTTTTTCTAATAATGGTCGCATCGGACCTGCACTAACCACGATTGATGCATCGGCTGGAACCTCTGAGCGTTCAGCTAGGTTAAGGGGTTGAACCGTAAAATTTTTATCCTCTAGAACACGTACTGCCTCAGATAATCCCCCTTCTACTTCTGCTAAGGATTTTTCTCCGTGACCTTGGAGGAAGTAAACCCTAACCGAAATTTCCCGAGTCAGGGTTTCGATACCACTAGTAAGACTAGCTTCTGACAGAGGTTGGGTATCATTAACAGCTTGCAATAATTGTTGCTTGTCTTTATATTGTAGATAAACTTCTCCGATAGACTGAACACCAAATTTCTGAGCTAGTGCTGGTTTTAGCTGAGGGTCAACAAACTGAAATTCAAAGTTTGACCCATACCGACGAAAGTTCTCTAACAACTCTCGGTCATCTGGATTGGGTTGTGGATTAAAGATCCAAACCTTAAGGGGCTGTCGTAAATTTTGCACCACTTGCTGGGACTGGGGTGACAGAGTATATAACTTATTTTCTGTGAAATCGATCCGTTGGGTATAGCGCACCCCTAAAAAGTTAATCAGCCCCAAAATCACTAACATAGCTAAGGTAGAAATAATAGCATTGGTTCCGACTTGGGTAGAACGGCTTTGCCAGAATTTCGGAGCCAACTGGGCTAAAAATACTAGCCCCACAAGACTAATGACAATACCAGCAATCAGTAACCCTAATGCGTCTGGGGACCATTTTTCAGTCATAATCCTGACAGTGATTCCCGCCATGGTCAGTAGTGGCCCGAGCCAGAAAAGGTAAAGGAGATACTTCTTGGTTTTGCTTGTCTTCATCTCAAACCTCACGGCAGCTGCAACTATCATTACTGATTGTAAGCATTCAGCTTAACCCCCTAGGTATTAGGCATTAGGCTTAGGCGTTAGGCATTAGGGGGTTTGACAGGGTAATCCTGGGTTCCCCTAGCGGCTGTTTGAGAGCATCCCATGGAACTTGACCGGGTAATCCTGGGTTCCCGTAGCGGCTGTTTGAGAGCATCCGATGGAACTTAAGACGGTAGTAATGCGATCGCGTAGCAGCGCTGAGCATCCCGTAGCGGCTGTTTGAGAGCATCCGATGGAACTTAAGACGGTAGTAATGCGATCGCTATAGAGTCGAAAATTAAAATAACTAATTTTCATAAGTCCTAATTATTTAGCTATCAGCTATCAGCTATCAGCTATCAGCACTCAGCACTCAGTCTAGGGAGCCGTGTAGGAATTGTGATAATTTTTGATGCCATATTCCGTACTCCCTACTCCCTGTTCCCTATTCCCTATTTCCTTTGCTATAGTCATTCCACACATCCAGCCACACTATTAGTTGGGTGTATTAGTTGGGTGTATAAATTGGTAAATAAGTTTACACTATTTTTATCCATAAAAAGATTATCCTTCATAGTTTTTTTGTAAACTTTGTATAAAGGCTTTGCTTGAATATAAGGTTTGTATAAAATTTATGGGGACTACAATTGCTCCACAATACTTACCAGCTCTAGCTTTCAGGTCACTATCACCCCAAACTCTAAATAGACTTGGGGTGTCAATTACTTAAAATTCAATCCGTTATTATTTTGTTTAAGTTGGAGTAATATAAAGCGTATACATTTTATAACTGATGCACAAACCTACATTCAATGAGCGAATTTCCTGATTTTTCTAACTATGGCTACCAAGTCAAAAAACGATTAGGTCAGAACTATCACAGTGGTCGAGTAACTTATCAAGCCATCCATCTTCAAACTAAGCAAAAAGTTGTAATTAAGCTATTTCAATTTGCTCAATCTAACAGTAGCTGGCATGGTTACCAATCTATTGAAAGTGAGATTAAGGTACTAAAACAGTTACACCATCCTAGGATTCCTCGGTATCTTGACTCCTTTGCTCCTGAGGGTGGTGTTTGTTTGGTACAGGAGTACAAAAACGCTCAACCTTTGTCTGCATACCCAAGCTTTACACCAGAGCAAATTCAGCAAATTGCAGTTCAAATTCTCGAAATTTTGGATTATATCCAACATTTTTATAATCCGATAATTCACCGAGACATTAAACCAGAAAATGTTTTGTTAGATTACAAAATGCGGGTTTACTTAATTGATTTTGGTTTAGCTAAAATTGCCTATGGTTCAATTTATGGAAGTACTACGATGGCTGGCACAGCTGGATTTATGCCACCAGAAAAATTATATAATCAACCCCTCAATAAAGCATCAGATATTTATAGTTTAGGAGTGACACTTATTTGTTTGGTTACGGGAATTAAAACGGCTGAAATTAGTAATTTAATTGATTTAAGCAATCATCGTCTAAAATTCAGGCATTTAGCTTCAGGTTATAGCAAAGAATTTCTTGACTACCTAGACAAGATGGTAGAACCTGACCCTAAAAAGCGTCTTGCCAATCTAGAACGTATTTTTAAATCGGTTCCATCCCCACAGCCAATTCAAAGAAAAGTACTAGCCGAGTTTAGCAACAATCTCAAAGTAAATAACCTGAATAAACGACTAAGTTATGCTATAGTTACTGTAATCACTTTAGGGTTAGGTCTTACCTATGGATTAAACCAAATTGAGCAACTAGTAGTAAGTAAAATCCAACAGCATTTGATAAATGGAGACTATGAAAAATGTATTAACTTAGCTCAAGACGTTCCGGAGTTTTTGAGCATCAATGAAAAATCGATATGCCTCTTAAATGACTGTTCTGTAGCACAACTAAATAAAGCAACTAAACTAGTAGATAACTCTCGACTTATATATAAAGCAATTACTGAAGCAAAAAAAATACCTGCTGAGAGTAATAGTTACGAAGAAGCACAAACGTTAATTACTCAATGGAAAGAATGGCAAAGTGATCAAAATTTAATTAAAAAAGCTCAACAAGACCTAAAAAAACGTAAATGGCAACAAGCCAAAGCAATGGCAGCACAGGTTAAGGCTGAACGTTTCCAGCACCAAGCAATCCAAATTATTAAAACTGCTGAAACAAAACTAAAATATGCTGAATTAGAAAGACTAGCTGCTGAATTAGAAATACAAGGATAAAAGCTGATCATCAAGGCAAATCACTATGCTAATCAGCGACAGTATAGTCAAGCAATATCCATCGCCAAACGGATTCATAACGCTACGCCATCTTATCAAGAAGCACAACGATTAATTGCTGAATGGCAAAACGAAATACCTCAAGTTTTTATAAATTATTGGTCATCCCCAAAAGTTAATGGCGCTCGCTTCGTTGTCGAGAAACTAGAAAAGTGGAAAAATGGCCAATTAAAAATTTATTTTAAAGCTTATAATTACACTAATAAAGATAGCAGATTTTCCGATTTTATCGCCGTTGATAATTTAGGAAATACTTATAGAGGTTATTCAGGCTCTAGTTGGGATGGAACAGTGATGCCTTCTAGGATACCAACTAAAGGTTCTATCACCTTAAAACAACCACTAGATCCTAATGCCTCAGTGATTACACTTAGTTTTCGTCGTGTTTATACTTATAATCCACTAATTAGACTAATCACTCTCAAAACAAAAGGAATCAGAGTTAAGTAGTAAGACTCTCCTTCTTAACAGCAGGATTAGCGGGAGAATACTCTCCAAAGCGCCAGCGTATAGGGCTAGCATTAGTTGTCTCTAAGACCTGCTCAATATGAAACTCCACTAACCGTTGCGCTCCTGGAACGGTAGTGAATTGTGACTGATCCCAAATCACCTCGGCTGTTCCGGTCAGTTGTAAGGTATTGCCTCGCTCAAAATCGATGAACAGCAGACCAGCACGGGGATTCACTGTCAGGTTACCTAGGGTTTGAAACATATTATTGCCAGCATAATCGGGAAACACTAGCTGATGATCACTGATCACCTGGATAAATCCCGGATATCCACCCCGATGAGAGGCATCTGCGCCAGTTTCTGGATTGAAACTGGCAATGAAAAAGGTATCAGATTGGGTAATCCAGTCTTGCTCGGTTGTGGTCAAAGCCTCAAAGCTGCGAATTTCAGGCTGCGTTGACTCAGGGATATCAGTCTCTAGATGACGCAGCTGGATGTATTTGGGACAGTTGAAAAATACCTCAGTGGTCTGCATCACAATCTGCCCTTTGCCTTCTACTCTACCCAAGCCATTCATCCGCAAGCGTTTACGGGTAGTTAGGTCAATCACCAGAAGTCCCAGTACTCCATTTTTCGCCAAGTTTTCGTACAACGGATCCCCATCGATAGGGATACAGTTAATCTCGACAGTTTGATTATCTAAAACTCGGACAAAACCAGGTTTACCAGTCAGCAGTGATGCCCAAACCAAGCCATTGGTATCCACACTACTAGCGATCGCTAATTGTTGGGTTGTCAGGAGCATCTGAGCAGCAGTTTTGATCACGGGAGTAATCATCGAGCTGAGTTTCTCAGCTTCTTCGGTTACCCCAGCCCGAGTTTGAACAGCAATCTCTCCAGTGTGAAAGCTCATAATCTACTCCTTTGGGGATCGTGACACAGAAAACAGCAGTTTTCTTATACACAGAATTTCTGTATATGTCTGTATCTAAAATATAAAACTGTCCAGATTTGGGCTAAAGAAGACTATCACCGAGCACCGGACAGGATACAACCAGTCAGGGGTGTTAGGTCAATAGTTGCCTATCCCTGAAGTTTCTATAATTTCAGACTACTGGGAAGACAAGAGCAAAATGTCTCAGTTTTTGTCTCAGTTTTTTCTGGTGTTGTTTAACTGACAATGACTAGCCTCAGTTCGATGTCATAAATTGCTGTAAAAAATTGTCAGGTTTTGAGGAAAGCATTCAGCTATCAGCTATCAGCTATCAGTTATCAGATATCAGCATATGCTTACATACTAAGAACGCTCAAATCTCAATGCATCAATAGACTGAGCAGTTAGAAAAATACCGATAAAGATATAACTCAAAAACAGAATTATACTACTAGTATCCAAAACACCCTGAATCAGATTTTTATAATTTTCCAGCAACGATAAATGACCTAAGGCTTCCCCAAGGGGTCCACTAACATTTTTAGCAATCAAATCAATCACCCAAAGTCCTAAAACCAGAGCAAAGGTGAGGATTGCTGACAAAATTGAGCTATCAGTTAGGGAAGAAATGAACATCCCCAGAGAAAGCACCGATGCTGCCAGTAAAATTAATCCGACGTGGGCTAGTAACGGTAGCACAGGTTGAACCGGGGGGTCTGTAGCACTAAATGCGATCGCTTCATAGGCAAGTAAGGGTAGCACCATAAAGCTATAAAATGTTACCACTCCCAAGAGTTTACCTACGGCTACAGCCCAATTCGTTAGTGGAGAAGTGGCCAAAAGCTCCAAAGTCCTGCGTTTGCGTTCCTCAGCATAGAGTCCCATGGACAGAATTGGTAACACAAATAACGACAGTGAACCCATCACTTCCAAGAATTGACGCAAAAATACATAGGCAACATCCACTGGTGGTATCGGTAAACCCAATTGTTCTGCCGTTGCAACTTGGTTAATAATACCCTCTTGATCCAAAAGAATTTCTACAAAAAAGGAGCCAGACAGCCACCAAAATACACCGGCGATAACATAAGCGAATGGTGAAGCAAAATAGCCCTGTAATTCTTTCCTAAAAATTGCTAATATATTCCAAATTATAATCATTATTTATTTTATGAAAAAGGGTGATTTTTGGGGTTTAAGGTTTAAAATTGAAGGTTTAAGGTTTAAGGTTTAAGGTTAGTTAGTTGAAGGTTTAAGGTTAACTCTTAGTTAGTTTGAAGGTTGAATGTTAGTTAGGTAAGGATTAGTTATTCAGGATTAGTTATTTTAAGGTTACTTAGTTAAAGGTTGTCAAAATAACTTTCATCCTTGATGGTTAATCCTTCATCGTTAATCCTTCATCAGATTCCTGAGACTCCTGTAAATCATAATCCTGTAAATCAGGATCGGGTTCAGGCAGTGGTTTTTCGGTCGTAGTCAGTTTCAAAAAGACATCTTCCAGGGTAGCGCGAGTCCGTCGCATTTCGTATATCCCTACACCAGCTCCCACAGTCACAGCTGCAATATCCCGTGCGGGTTCTGCTCCCGGTGCTGATACGATGTGGAATAAAGAGCGTCCGCCAGGTAAATTTTGATCATTAACCAGTTCCACCAGGCAAACTCCTGGTATAACTTGTAATAATTTCTGTAACTCCTGTGCATCACCATCTATTTCTAACTCATAACCTGATCCCCCGGTTAACTCCGCCAGTAACTTGTCTGGACTATCTGTTGCTACAATTTTGCCTTCATTGATAATGGCTACCCGGCTACAGGTCATACTCACTTCTGGTAGAATGTGGGTTGAGAGGATAATAGTATGGTCACCAGCAAGGCTCTTAATTAAGTTACGGACATCAATGATTTGCCGAGGATCAAGACCAACTGTAGGTTCATCTAGAATGATGGCCGGTGGGTCATGTACAATTGCCTGAGCGATACCCACCCGTTGACGGAAGCCCTTAGAAAGCTTGCGGATCAGTAGCTTGGCCTTGCTCGTTATGTTACAGCGCTCCATGGCAGTTTTGACCTTAGTAGTGCGATCGCCTGCAGCAACACCTTTAATACGGGCAACAAAGTGCAAAAATCCTTCAACGGTCATGTCCGGATACAGTGGCGGAAATTCCGGTAAATAACCAATTCGGCGTCGTACTGCCATAGAATTTTCATGAACATCATAATTAGCAATTCGGGCAGTACCATGGGTTGCTGGTAAATAGCCTGCCAAAATTCGCATGGTAGTGGTTTTCCCTGCACCATTCGGTCCAAGGAACCCTAGGATTTCTCCTGGTTCAACCCTGAAAGTAACATTCTCTATCGCTGGGGTGGTGCCATAGATTTTGCTTAGATGCTCTACTTCTATCATATTTTTAAGTATTACGTGTTAAGTATTAGCTGTTAAGTATTAGGTATTAAATCTTAAGTATTAAATCTTAAGTGTTAAATCTTACGTGTTAAATCTTACGTGTTAAGTATTATGTGTTAATTGCCATTTACTGACTAATATGGTTAAATCTACTATTTACGTTAACCCAGTCACTGGTAAGGATAGCGATACTGGTGATAGTGTTCCGTTTAAAACCTTGACTAAGGCACTTTCTATTGCCACTGCTGGAACTACCATTCACTTAGCAGCTGGTACCTATAATGCTGCTAGGGTCTAAGTTTTTCCCCTCGTTATTCCTAAGGGAGTGATGGTTCTTGGCAATGAACCGACCAAGGGTAAGAATATTGTGATTTCCGGCAGTGGGAACTATGTCAGCCCGACGTTTAATCGTCAAAATATTACCATCCGTTTAGATTCCAAGGCTCAATTAAGAGGAGTAACGGTTACTAATCCGGGCAAATTGGGGACAGCGGTCTGGATTGAATCTACCTCACCGATTATTGCCAATAATACCTTTACTCGCTGTGGTCGTGAAGGGATATTTGTTACTGGCACAGCCAAACCCATGATTCTGGATAATGTATTGTACGCTAACGCTTCCAGTGGCATCTTTCTGGTGCGTAATGCCAAAGGGGAAGTGCGAGGCAATGTTTGTCAAAAGACTGGTTATGGGATTGCCATCAGCGACTTGCCCCCAGCAAAATCTGACCAGAGTTCAAGGTCTGGTATCCCTAGTCAAGGGTTTGGGGTTAACAGGTGGTGAGTCTAGGGAACTCGGGTTTTATCGCGATCGCGTTCAGATTCCCAGCTATGCTACCCAAGCGGTAGCGACAGCAACTCAAAGACGAATGGTAGTGAATTATCCCCAACCCAATCAGCTCAATCCCATGAGGCCGATTACCCGTGGTGAGGTGGTAGCATTGATTTACCAGGCATTGGTAGCAACAGGCTCTGCAGATGCGATTGGCCGTAGGCCACGCGGGGCGCGATCGCATCTCCTTATATTGTTAACCCTAACCCTTACATTACCTCCTTCAGCGATATACCTGGACACTGGGCAGAAGATTTTATTCGCCGCCTCGGTAGTCTAAACCTGATTAGTGGCTTTGCCGATGGCAGCTTTCAAGCAGATGCCCCTCTAACTCGGGCTGAGTACGCTGCCCTACTGGTGAAAGTGTTTGACCCCAATCCGATCCGTCCAGCTACCCAATTTATTGATGTCCCCCTGAATTTCTGGGCATTACCAGCTATCAACCAATCCTATCGTGGTGGCTTTCTCTCGGGATACCCCGACCAAACCTTCCATCCTCAGCAGACCTTGCGGCGTGTTGATTTGATTGCCTCTCTAGTCAATGGGCTGTCTTTAGCCAAAACTGTAGACAAGTCAGTGAAAGAGTCTTCTGACATTTCCAAAATTTACGAAGATTGGAAGGATATTCCTGCTTATGCTACCGAAGCAGTTGCGTACGCTACCATCGCCAAAATTGTCGTTAACCACCCCAACCCGACCCTGTTGCATCCCAAGCGGGAAGCAAAGCGAGCTGATGCGATTGGCCGTAGGCCACGCGGGGCGCGTTCGCATTTATCTATCAGGCCTTGGTGAAAACAGGACGTGTCACTGAGTTCAACTCACCGTATAGTGTTGTCATGAGTCCTGAGTCCTGATTTCAGTGACCAACCAACTCACTACCAAAACTAGTTGCAGGTTGTAGGTTACAGGTTGCAGGTTGCAGGTTGCAGGTTACAGGTTACAGGTTGCAGGTTGCAGGTTACAGGTTGCAGGTTGCAGGTTGCAGGTTGTAGGTTGCAGGTTGCAGGATATAGGTTATATTACCAAGCGACGTTGCCAGAAGCCGCTGTGGCTCCATAATTTGCCACATGTGCGACCTTTCCACCTGGAATCGTACCACCTTCCCACCTTGAACCCTTTTACCCATGACCAATGACTCAGATTTAGCCATTGCCTATGCCCTTGCCTTGCTCAGTCACTATGGGTTTGAGCTCAGGGGTTACACTGTAGAAGAATTAGTCAATCTATGGCTTGAGAACTATCCTGCCAATTGGGTGCGTCTAGCGGTGATTGAGGCACTTTATCAAGGGCGTTACAAAGCGATATCTGTAGAGCAAATTTTGGCAGTCTGGTTACGACGAGGACAGCCTATATATCGCTTTAATCATGAGTTTGAGCGGATGGTTTGTCGTAAATTTCCCCAAAATTTAACCGCTCCGGTCGATAGTAGATCCACAACCGAGAGCTTAGAACTAAGTTTACAGTGGGTAGACAATGTTGCTGAAACCTCTCTAGGTACTAGTTCCGATGAAATTACACCAGAGCAAGGGATGCTTGAGTCAAAGACACTCCAAGCACCACCAACAGGCCAACAGGAAACTTCCCCCCCAGCCAATACCATATCATCCAAAATACCTGAAAAATCAGTCAAGCCCAGAGAAAGCTTCCCAAAGCCTCTGAGCAAAGCCCGTGCTAGTCCTAGCTACAATGTAGATTGGTCAAGTTATGAGCTTAACAAAAAGCCAATTCACCAATTTCATCCACCACCAGACTCTTCAGATGTCTACCTTAAGCTGAAGGCAGTTGTCCAGCACCAAGACTCTGGTACAGTCACAGCTACCGTAGTCGATAAGCAGGTCAGTGATTCAGCTTCGAGTGCCTTGGAAGATCAGGAGGTCGAAAGTAGCTCAGAGGTAGAGAGTCCTTACCAGGCCACTGTTAACCTGGATCAAAGTTAACCATCCCACGATTAATCCCCGTGGGATGATTGGCCGTAGGCCACGCTACGCGAACGGATCTAATCATACCAAATCCTCCCTGATCCCCCTATGGCATACCCCATTGTGATTCAATTATTTTTTATAAACTTTCATCAAACTATCAAGTAATATTCATTAAAATTTCATATATTAGGTAGATATCTAGCAATTAATTTATATAATTAATTCCAATATAAAGTCCTTTATTCACAAAAAAAAAATTATATATTATTATCTAGCTATTAATTTATATAATTAATTCCGATATAAAGTTCTTTATTCACAGTAAATCTAGGTAAATTGGATGCATGAAAAAAGTTTTTGTTTTCCCCTATTTTCTGGTTTAATAGCCGGACTAATTTTTGGAATACAGCTGACTTTATTTGTACAAATAATTTTTGAAAACTACTCTGCCCGAGCCTGTGCCAAAATTCCCGATGGCAAATTTGCTGTTTTTGTACCAACAAGTTATTTATTGAATAAAATAAATCTTAAACGAGTCGTTATATCTAACAAATGGGCTTACAATTACAATTGTAAGCTATTTAAATCCAAGCATGATTATATTAAAAATTCTAAGGTCATTAAGTCGGATTCATTTATAAAAGATAACTATGCCCCAACCGGTTATATACAGGTGCCATCAGAGAGATATATGCTCAGGAAAGTGTGGCGAGGTACCCTGATTGGCTATTTTTCTGAATATGAGGCAAATTTAGTCAGGAACAAAGTCCTGGAAAGTGCTTACAGTAAAGAACCAAAACCTATCGATAAGCCTTTTGTAGTCAATAACATAAATACTAATAATTGAGACTGTAAGCATTCAGCGGTCAGCGGTCAGCGGTCAGCGGTCAGCGGTCAGCCGTCAGCGGTCAGCCGTCAGCCCTGAGACATTCGCGTAGCCTGGCCAACGGCCAAGGCTAACGCTACTGTTCGCGCAGCGTGCGCGTAGCGCAATCGGTGCTTATTTTATTCAAAAGTATCTCAAGTAGCCTGGCCACAGGCCCAAAGCTGATAGCACCTCAAGTAGCGCATTAGCTGATACGCGACACGCTGATACGCGACACGCTGATAGCTGACTCAATGCTTAACTTTCACGTAACACCAAGACGAATTTCTGTGGCCAGAGAAGCCATGGTTAATTGCCCCCCCTGCTGGAGAACGTTAGTGCGTAACCGAAAGTTAGGGCTAGCAAACCAAAAACGTTCTTCAGCATATAGAGTTTTCCCCTCTGTAATCATTGTTAAAACATCATCCTGGCCGATACTGTAACGACATTTTAAGGAAGTTCCTTCAACATCACCATTAGTTCGCAATAGTTTGCCAATGTCAGGATTTTCTGGGTTGGGAACAGGTACAACAACAGTGGAACCAGTTTGCTTTTTCTGCTCTCCTACTACTGTACCGTCCCAAATCACTTTTACACCAAATATAGCCATACCAGGCTCGATTTGGTATTGTTTACAGAGTTTGATCACCTCTGGGGCATCACCAGATAGCATTTCCATAATGATGTTGGACTTACCATTTTTTATGGGTTGAGAGGTAATATGATTACTAGTACGTTGAGAAAACCATCTGCCAGCACTCTGCTCAAAAAACTCTTTAATATCCATTGGCTAAGATTGTAAAAATTTGTGGTAGATCGTGGTGGATCAGTGATGTTGGTAATTTCAATCAAGTGGTTCACTATTGATTCTATCGTGCTATGGTTAGCCGAATTACCAGGATGCTACGCTAGCTTGAGGCTTCAGACAAACGCAATAGAGCCATTTGAGCGGCTTCAGATACTTGAGGATGGCTGTCTTTTGCCAAATAGTTTAATGCCGAGATACTTTTGTCCTGACCAAGTTGACCGAGGGCTTCTGCTAAACGTTGACGCACTATCCAATCCTCTGACTGGGCAAAGCGTAGAATATCGTCTATAGCTTCTGTAGCTTTAATTTCCCCTAAAGCAGCAATAGCAGCTTGTTGGACTAGTACTTCCTGACTATCTAAGGCCTTGGTCAGCACATCACGAGCACGGGGATCTTGGAGATTACCTAGGGACACAGCAGCACTAAAACGTACCAACCATTCAGTATCTTCGTAGAACGCCCTAACTAGAGGTTCAAAGGCTTTGGGGTCACCTAGATATCCCAAAGCCCCAGCAGCAGCAGCACGAATTCCGTAATCTGGGTCAGTTGCCATGAATTTGACCAAAATTGGGTAGCATTCTTCCGTAGGCTTCACTCCCAGGGCGAATATAGCCATAGAGCGAACTGGTAAATTGGGATCATCAAGTACCTTTTTAATTAGGGGCACGGCATCACTGGCTTGAACAGCCCGTAGTGATGCCAGAGCCATCAAGCGATCGCGCATGTTAGGGCTTTCCAGCTGAGCAGAAAGTTGTTCTAAATTAGGGGGCATCATAGTTTATTGGGGTTTGGTTGACAATTAACCTCAGGGGAGTATGAGCAACGGTTGTGATCCGTTGAGAATCTACCCAGCTGTCTGGTAAAGTAATCGCTCTGTAAGCATTCAGCTATCAGCGTGTCGCGTATCAGCGTGTCGCGTATCAGCGTGTCGCGTATCAGCCTTGGCCTTTGGCCACGCTACTTGAGGTGCTATCAGCGTGTCGCGTATCAGCTTATTGGTTAGGTCACAGCGTCGAAGCCTGTGCCACGCTACCTCAGGTGCTTTTGAATCAAATAAGCTGACTGCTGACTGCTGACTGCTGACTGCTGACTGCTTAAATCGCTCTGACCTGCTTGCTAGATCAATCTTTATACACAATTGTCGCTCTGAGTCATGGTTTTGGGAATGCTATGGCTGTATCTATGGAAATTTTTTAGTCAACTAGCTATGGCAAATCAATTCAACTTTCTGCATCTGAGTACAGGTAAGAATAGAAAACAGGCTGATGTGAGAAATACAACCACCCAAGTCACTACAGCCACAGTTGCTGATGGTAACTGTTGAATTGAGAGCTGATCGTTCGATTTCGAGACATCAATGATGAGATTAGAGCAGTTCCAGATTCTACGTGAGCTTACAGTCGATGAGGCAGCCTTTGAGCAGCTTCAAGAAATTTTATTAGCTCAGGAAACCAAATACCAAAAGGCACAAGAGCAAATTCACTTTAAGGCTTCTTTGTTAGATCACTTGCCTAGTGGGATTATTGCCATAGATATGGATGGAAAAATTATCCATTGGAATAGTTATGCCTGTAAGCTATATCAATGGCAAGCCCAAGATGTTATTGGGTCGCAGCTATCCGAGATCATGTTTCCCCCTAGAAGTGATGCTCCCATCAAAGAAATTTTTGCCCAATTGTCCCAGTTAGAGGTTTGGCAGGGTGAGTTGCTCATTCAACGCCAAGACGGTAGCCGATTGGCTAGCGATTTTACCATTAGTGTCCTGCAAGATCAGGTAGGGAAACAGATTGGTTTTGTAGCAACTGTCGTTGATGCTAAAGAGGGCAAACAGGCAGAGATTAACCGTAGGTCACGCTACGCGATTGGCCATAGGCCACGCTACGCGAACGCACTGTCTAACCAGGTGGCTCAAGATAAGCTGAGGCAGGCAATGGGTGATTCCCTTCGGGAAAACTTTGCAGCCCGCATTCGTAAGTCTTTAGATGTGGAGACAATTCTAAATACCACAGTTAATGAAGTTCGTCGATTGTTACAAGCAGATCGGGTAGCGGTTTATCGCTTCGAGTCGGATTGGAGAGGTAGATTTACAGTAGAGTCTGTAGAATCACCCTGGCAGCCGATTACAGGTAGGGAAATGTATAATCCCCACTTCTGGGAAACCCATGCTAATCAGTACCGGTATGGTCCAATCCAAGCCATTGAAGATATCTATTCTGATTCTGGGGGCTTGTCCTCCTATGAAGTTAATTGCCTAGCTCAGCTTCAAGTCGTTGCTAACTTGGTAGTTCCGATTATCTGTCACCCTCAACTAGACCAAAACCAACCTAAAGACTCACCTCTGTGGGGACTATTGGTTGCCCATCAGTGTAGTAGACCACGACAGTGGCAGCTTTGGGAAAGAAATTTGTGGAAATCAGTAGCAGACCATGTAGGAATTGCGATTCAGCAGGCTCAAATTTATCAGGAAAACCAACTCAAAGCTCAACGGGAAGCAACGCTCAATAAGTTTACTCAAAAGATTCGTAGCTCTCTTGATTTAGAGCAGATTTTTACCACAGCCACTCAAGAAATCAGTCAGCTGTTGGACGTTGACCTAGTAGAAATTCAAGAATATCTGCCACAGCGGCAGGTTTGGTTAACCGTATCTCAATCCAGTAAACAAGCTAACTTGAGTAGCCCTTTGGGTGCTGAAACTCCCGATGTGGACAATGAGATTAGTCGCAAGATCAAAAATCTGGAAGTGGTGCGTATTAACAATAGCTGCAACTTAAACCTTCAGGACAGTTGCCATCAGTTACTTGTACCACTAAGGTTTCAAAACCGCCTCTGGGGAAAATTGTGCCTGATCAATATTCATAGTGACTACCAATGGTCTGATGGCGCAGTGACTTTGGTGCAGTCGATGGCTGAGCAACTTGCGATCGCAATTCAGCAAGGCCAGCTTTATCAGCGGCTGGCTAACCTCAACACCGACTTAGAACGGCAAGTACTCGAGCGCACCCAACAACTACGAGAGAGAATCAAGGAACTACAGAGACTAAACATCCTCAAAGATGATTTCTTAAGTACCGTTTCTCATGAACTGCGCACACCTCTATCCAATATGAAAATGGCAATACAGATGCTCAAAATTGCTCCAGAGAGTCAACGACGACAGCGCTATACAGAGATTTTAGAATCTGAGTGTTACAGAGAAATTGAACTAATCAACGATTTACTCGACTTGCAGCGTTTAGAAACCGCCTCTTATCAGGTTTCGCGAACAGTAGTAGACTTGAAAATCTGGTTACGCCGAATCATTGATTCCTTTTGCTCCCGTATCCAGGCACAACAGCAAATTCTGAAGTTGACTCTGTCAGATAATTTGCCATCGGTTTTGATTGACAAGACCAGCTTCGGGCGAATTGTGACAGAACTGTTCAACAATGCTTGTAAATATACTCCAGGCAACAGGCAGATTATTCTTGAGTTTTTTTACCAAAACAATCGGGATCTGATCCCATCAGATACCGTACCCAAGGTAATATTTAAGATCAGCAATCAAGCCGAGATTGCTGATACGGAATTACCCCACATCTTCGATAAGTTCTATCGCATTCCTAATGCTGATCCTTGGAAGCGAGGTGGTACAGGATTAGGTCTGGCTTTGGTGAAGCAGCTAGTCAAGCAGCTCGACGGCATCATTCAGGTAGAAAGCTCTCAGAGATGGACTACATTTACCGTGCAAATTCCGGCTCCTCAAGGCTCCGAACTCAATGAACACGAAAACAGTTTGACGATCAAGTTTTAATCTACCTTCTATGCTTAAGGGACTGCTTTGTCTTTTGCCTAAGGGTAGCGGTTAACTGATAGTTGAGTTGTGCTACCCTAATCACTTGTGACTTTCCCGGTTTTAATGGAAAACTATTATATTAGTCTTCATGTTCTTCAAACTGATCGACTAATTCCGCTGAAGGGGGTCCAAAAGCGGTGTAAATGGATATACCAGTGATACCGATTACAAAAACAAGGATAACAATGCTAAGGACTATTGCGGGTTCCATGGCTCAAATCAAATATAAGTGTGTCTGTTGATGCAGTGGCTTGTGGGGGAAACCCCATTGAGGCTACTGCATCGTTATATGAGTCTGTTTTCTTTTTGACATTCTGCTCTCTAAAATCTCGACAAACCTATACATTTAGTTCTCTCTAGATCGAGAGCATGGCAGGGGATACCCCGACCTGTGCTTGGACGATCACGCCAAAGGCGAGCTAAACGGGATCTATTGTCAGAAGTAGATTCAGAGTCAATTGTAGCTTTTTTTGATGTTGTGTTAACAAATTTTAATTTTATTGCTTTTTTTTAAGAATACCACAGAATATTAATACTGTTAAGATACATTTCCAAAACTATAACTACTAGACAAACTTAGACAGTAGTTGACAAAATTTATTTTTTGTCAACTACTGTCTAAGTTTGTCAACTACTAATCTTCAAAAAGATTAGTTGTTGTGAACGGCAGGCTTGAAAAATATCAGGTACTGTGTTAACAGTGTGTTAATTTTCTTGGGAAAAGGTGAGTTGGCGCCTCATCACGGGGTATGTAGCCCAAAATCCGGAAAATTTTCACGACCTTTACCTCACCAGGTACTTAGGCAAAAACCACGCTTTGATAGTCCTGGCAGTTAATCATGTCTATTGGATGTGCCACTGCCGCAAACTCTCTCAAACAATTTCCGAGTCTGGATTGATTGAATTCAAGCGACTTGTGCAACATTTAACCTGTACAAACCTACTCACAAGCAGATAGGACGATGGTA
This sequence comes from Moorena sp. SIO4A5, assembly GCF_010672005.1. Classification (NCBI taxonomy): domain Bacteria; kingdom Bacillati; phylum Cyanobacteriota; class Cyanophyceae; order Coleofasciculales; family Coleofasciculaceae; genus Moorena; species Moorena sp. SIO4A5. Next base: position 20,552 of record NZ_JAAHHZ010000055.1, read on the forward strand.
TAGCATTAGTTTTAACTAATGGTTGTTGCCGACAAAGCAATGCCAAAAGCATTGCGCTAATTTTATTAATGGAGGCTCTGCTGCCTACTCTCAAACCGCACTGTAACTTCACTCAGTCCATTATTTTACGTCGCTTAACTTACGACCAGCTGTCTTCGCTTTTAGTTCTTCGTTGGGCGGCAGTGTTCCGAAGTTAAACAAGTTACTAACTTATTTCATTATAAAACAGTGGATAATGTTTCACAAGGTTTAGATAGCTATAAGGCTAATAGTTGCACCTCGAGTATAAATGTCTTTGGTTTAGTGCCTCCTTAGTGTAAGCTGAAATCAAAACATCCGCTCGTCGTGATAGCCCCTTATTTCTAAGGAGGGGTTCAAACGCGAAGTGAACGCACCCCGCGTCTCCTATGGAGAACGGGTTTTGACCCGACGTGTCTATAATCTTAAGAAGGTATGGGAGCTTTGACACTCCCGCACCGGTAGGATTCTGTTTAAATTTCTAAGTAGATCCTATCTGACTTGAAGCGAAGTGGCACGGTTTCAAGCTGCAACTTCGGCACCTTGTAGAATCCCCCGTGCGAGCAATCCCTCGCACGGGGGAGATGTCAATAACATAAATCTCAATTAACATAAATCTCAATTTACCCATGGCACAAAAAACTCGGCTAGGAGATATTCTCAAACCCCTTAACTCGGAATATGGCAAAGTTGCCCCAGGTTGGGGCACTACCCCTGTAATGGGAGTCTTTATGGGGCTATTTTTCGTCTTTTTGCTGATTATTTTGCAGATTTACAACAAATCAATCATCATTCAAGGTTTCAATGTTGATTGGACAAGCCTAGGGCAGTAGTCTACTCCATGGCTTAACTGCTAATCATTAACATTTCAAATATTTCAGCTCCCTCCCGGCTTGTCCGGGTTTTTTAATGCTGTTGACAGCAATGGATAGGCTAGGAAGTCCCTGGGATGACTACCTAACTTAGTTAAACTGGCTGAGTTAAACTGGCTGAGTTAAACTGGCTGAGTTAAACTGGCTGAGTTAAACTGGCTGAGTTCAACGGAACAGCGGTCAATTTGGGTCAAATGTGGAATACTAAGAACAGCAAACTAGTAACAGCAAACCAGTAAAAGCAAACCAGCACTTGACAAATCCCAGGAGGTTATATAATAATGAACGTTTTTGGTATGGGTTTACCGGAAATGGTGTTGATTATGGTCATTGCCCTATTAGTATTTGGCCCTAAGAAGTTGCCAGAAATTGGTCGTAGTTTGGGTAAAGCCATTAGAGGCTTTCAAGATGCTTCCAAGGAGTTTGAAAATCAGTTTAAGCTAGAGGCACAACAAATAGAGCAAGGGCTGAACACCCCTACCCCAAGTGAATCTGAGAAAACTGCCACCAAAGAAGTTGCTACAGCAGAAGTTGCTACAGCAGAATCAAACAATCATGCTACGACGTCTTCTCAACAAAGCTAATCCCAGGGAAGTCGAGCCACTTCAGCAAGAGGCTAGACCAAAGCAGGCATGATCACTAGTACTGCTGCGCGGAATTAAAAATTATGGTATTAACAATTCTTGCATGCTTATTACATAAGCGTTTTGCTATTTTTGAATCGTATCTTTATTTCCGCCGTGCTGTGCTAGACGACTCTTGAACTCTAGTCCGGTAGCTCAGTAGTCGATTGCCTTGGCAACCATTGACCCTCCACGAGCAAGGGGTTTGAGTAGTCGTGGAGTGTCAACAATGAGTTAGCTACTGGATTTACCATTTTTCTCATTCTTCTTACTAGAAGGTGCCTCAAACTTGTAGCCAACACCTCGAACTGTCTGAATTAAGGAAGGGTCACTGGAATTAACCTCAATTTTACGGCGAATTTGACCGATATGGACATCAACTACTCGCTGATCTCCCACATAATCGTACTCCCAGACTTCCTGGATTAACTCAGAACGGCGCAAGACTCGACCTGGATGACAGGCCAGAAAATGGAGTAGATCAAATTCCAGAGCAGTTAGAGGGATAAGTATTTCGTTGATAGTTACCTCCCTGCGCCCTGGATCGATCACTAAATGGTCGAAGACGAGGCGTTCTGCTTCAGTAGCAGTAACAGCCCGCTTCCGTTTCAAAATTGCTCTAACTCGATTTTCCAGCTCTTGTAAATCAAAGGGCTTGGTGATGTAGTCATCAGCACCTTGTTGAAATCCTTGATTTTTGTCAGCAGCATCCGACCGACTGGTGAGCAAGAGGACAAAGACATCAGTGCGGGTCTGCATTTGCTGACACAGGTTGTAGCCAAGGGCGTCAGGCAAATTCACATCTAGAATGACTAAATCTGGATTAAATTGCTCAAATGTGGCAAGAGCCGTCTTGCCATCTTGAGCAGCCTGCATTTGAAAATTCTTTTGACTTAAGAAGCGTAGAATTAAATTTCGGATTGCCGGATCGTCATCTACGACAAGAATCTTGGCGGCGGTCATAACTTTCCACGGAAAACGGGATCACAAATTTAAGACGCAGAGTGTTTTGACACCAACGGTGCTGTTGGGCATTGTAGACAATTATCCTCAGATTATTAGGCAATGCCAATAGTTGGTAAATCGCATAGGCAGATCAGTTATTTTCAAAATTCCCCCACAGTAGGACTTCCCGAACCAAGGGAAAAAGTCTTTTTTTCTGGTTCTAAAGAGCAAAAAACCCATAGCCTTGATGGGTCTATATGGATTTACTAACGGTTCTAACATCATTCAGGAATTCTCCGGTGATTTGGTCACAAAACAGCAGATGCACCGGCATTGTGTTGACTTCACTTCGGGACTGCTGCTTGAAGATCAAGCTACACTAGCACCCAGGGGCATTGGCACCACCCTCAACCAAAACGACTCTGTGACCAGTGGTTAGCCAGAGCAAGGTTGAGAGTTTCTCGTGCCTAACCTTAACATATACATAACTAGTTTAAAGTTGCTGTCATACTAGTGAAAAGAAGGGATGTGAAAACAAGGGATGTCTCGGAGGTCTTGAATGAGTGATAACAATCCCTATGATCAGCTTGGGGTTACGGAAGAAGCGTCCTTTGATGAAATTCAGGATGCCAAAGGTCGCCTGATGCAAAAGCATCGTGGTAACCAAAAGCTTTTAGATACCGTAGAGGCGGCCTACGATGCCATTATTATGGATCGACTTAGGATGCGCCAGGAAGGAAAGATTAAAGTTCCTGATCGCATTCGTTTCCCAGAGAAGGTTTCTCAAGCTCCACCGAGTTTTCCCCAAACACCAGTTAATAACTCTCCTGAGTGGCTGAAACGGTTGTGGGATACTCCGACAAGAGAAGACATCATCTGGCCGAGTGCAGTGTTCTTAATCTTAAGCAGTGCTACTGTCCTTTACACCTCATCGGCAAACTCGATTTTGCCGTTGGTGATGGCTATAGGCTTCGGATTCACGATCTATTTCCTAAATCGGAAAGAACAACAATTTGGTCGTGCGGTGTTGCTAACCCTGGCAGGTCTGTTTTTAGGTGTGGGATTGGGTAGTTTGCTGGGGAATTCTCTGGGAAGCCAATTCACCAACCTAGACTTGACAACAGAAAAACTGGCTACATTGGTGACATTTGTATTGCTATGGCTGATTAGTTGTTTCTTACGTTGAAAATAGGCATGGGGGATTGGGGATCAGGACGTGCCTCCAAAAGCACGTTCCTTGTCTAGCTAGGGTGCTTTTCCCCTTGATGTGATATCTGCCAAACTTCTCTACCCTTGCTTGGGTTTGCCTGGTGGAAACCACGCCAGTCGCTCATGGGGAGCGACTGCATCATGGCCATAAAAAGCAATTTTTATGAAAATTGCTTTTTTAAATAACCACAAACCTTGTAAGCCAAGACTTTAGCGCGATTATTTTATAAAAATTTTTCATAGCCACAGGCTAGAGAGCCAATTTTTTTAACTATGTTAAGAAACTTAAAGTTGCTCAAACCCTTTTTGTGGCGTTTCGTCAGTCTTTGAATGAATAGGAGTAGAGTGGGCATCCTGCCCGCCCCAAAAGATCAAGAACAGGCAAGATGCCTATTCCACAGGTGCGACCCAAGGGCGATTTACTCGCCCTTGGAGGCGCGCACCTACTCTTAAAATCATTCCATTATTAAGCAACGCCCTTTTTGTTCCCTAATCCGAAGTTCCCTTGTCTGCACAGCTAGTTAGTGATATAATTACCTAAATTTCGAGACAATCTAACCAGGATAGCCATAGCTTTTTTGACATAAAAAATGACTTGAACTTTAACAGTTCATTTCATCCTACCCTGACCGAGGGTCAGGCGTAGGGCTCCCAAAGAGCGGGATTATCTAAAATGGCATAATCATACGGCTTGTAGCAGTGCTTTGTCTAGAACTAAATCTACCGCTTCAGTGAGATTATTGACGATAAAATCTGGTTCGTAGAGATTGAGCTGGGTGCGATCGCGTATTCCAGATAAAACTCCAATTGCTTTAATACCGTGGGTTTTGGCAGCCACTATATCCGCTTCTGTATCGCCAATCATCCAGACATCAGACTGAGCTGGGAGTTTTTTGAGGGCTTTTGCCATTAGCAAAGGTTTATCCTTAGTGTCACCGGTCTTAACATAGTCGTTGCTCAGGCAATACCGTCGGTTAGGGGGAAAAAATTTATCCAGGTCTAAGCGACTGAACGCTTCATCAAGCTCTCGCACCCGACGCATGGTCATGACGGCTAAATCTACACCTGCTTCTTGTAATTTTTCCAGGGCATCTATAGCTCCGGGAACCGGTTGATCATGGACTAAGTAGGGCAGAGTGTGTACAGTTTGACGGCGCAGCTGAGCAAATGCTTCAGCTTGGCTGGGATCGAGACCTGAACGAATACCAATAATTATCTCCGGAACACGCCCCCTCTTACACTGCCAAAACTCCGCCTTGGACATGGGCAGGATTGGCTGGTTAGGGCGTTGGATTTCTTTGAGACAAAACTGGTAAACCCGATAGTAACGCTCCGAGACATTCATGATCGGACCGTCAAAGTCTGTAAATACTCTAATCATTATCTAACAAAATGTAATATTTATTTACATTATTATCTCATCCGGTGAGTATTTATCACTAAAATTACGAATTTGTAACATTTCCAATGTCTTAGAACTTACCCATTACTCCTGACAATGGTAGGTTTTTGAGATTTGGGTCGGGAAATGGGGAAATGGGGAGATGGGGAGATGGGGAAATGGGGAAATGGGGAGATGGTGAGAATTCTCTGTCTGTTGCACCTTATGCCGTCACGAATCGGGGAAACGGGGCATCTTGCTGTGGAACGGGCATTTTGCTGTGGAACGGGCATCTTGCTGTGGAACGGGCATCTTGCTGTGGAACGGGCATCTTGCCCGTTATCAATATTTTCATCCCAGGCAGGATGCCCACCCCACTCATTCATATTGATCCAAAGATTCAGCAATGCCAGATTTTTTACCGATTCCCCACTCCCGATTCCCGATTCCCGATTCCCTGACAATTGCCGCGAATTCTACTGTTCAATCACGAGTGCATTCAACCCGTCTAACCTTAAAGCAACTTGATAAGCTTTACCAACTTTCTTCAGTTTAAACGCTCCCAAGGATTGCAAAAATTTGGGGAATGTACCTTTTAAATTTAAGTCTCTCATCAACTGAGTAATGGGTCGAGAGTATTGTTTTTTAAATTCAGTAGCTATATGAGCGATCGGAACATAAGGTTCTTTATAGTTTGTCTTCAAATCCTTGAGGAGTTTAACTAGTATCTCTTCCAAATCTGATTTAGATTCAATTTTAGATAAAGGCTTAACAGTAGGTTTTAACTGAATAGTCTTCAAAGAAGAGGTCTTTTTAATGAAAGAAATTGGCTTGTCAAATAGAGTTATATAAAAATTTGAAGTCCCTGGTATGTGATGAGTCACAAACTCCTTAGGGTAATCACTAAAAATATCGGTTGTTAGTTTTCCAGGCAAGCGCAGAGACACAACTTGATTGAGGGTAAGCTGATACTTAGCCTCAAATAGATAAGATAGTCTAGACAGGTTTATCCAAGCATTGGAAGTGCGTTTTTGTTCAGCTTTGAGGATGTCTTTGAGTTGATTAATAAATTCCTCAAGGGTGGGAATTTCTGGTACAGAAACCAGAGAATGGGCTTGAGTTTCACGAGTCTTGTTATTTAAAACAATGATCTTATCGTTTTGCTTACGCACCAAATAGACTGTTAGTCCATGGGTTTGTAGGGTGGTGCAAAGATGAGTCATTACCCCATCAGAGGAACAGACTAAGACTTCCTTGGCGGTTGGGTAATGGACAAAGATAGAAGACCCAACGCTAGCCATCTTGAAATCAGCGCTGTCCTTTCCTGGTGGGACGTGAATTAGCTCATAGCCACGAGTATGAAGTTCAGTGTCATACTTACCCATAGCACGCCAATTGGCAAAAGCAATCTTGATTTGAACCGGGTAGGAAGAAATTTGAGCTAGGAACTTTTCGGTTTCAGTATTGAGCCGTAAATTTTCGGCATCTAGGAGTAAGATGGCAATTCCTGTCTCTAGCTTTGGCAAAGGGGAAACCCATGTTGGGGTTTTATTATTAGTAGAGACAGCTAAGTTATGGGAATTATTCCCTGGCTTGGGTCCGATAGAGTGACGAAGTTTTTGGGTCAGTTCTCTAAAGCTGGGGGAGTTGAAATAACTAGGAATGAACAGAACTTGCAGTAATTTCCTGACTTTGATAATTCGTCGGGGCCAATCTTGCTCTTGGCTGAGTTCTGATTTCAAATTGGCCAGGAAAGCAGATTGATGACGGGGCTTATCCCAAGCGATTTTTCGGTATTTTTCCTTGAGTAATTCGGACTGCTGCTGCTGAAGCTCAAGGATGGCTTGGTAGAGGTAAAGGCTAATTTCGTTGATCGCGGCAGAGTCATTCACGAATGGTTTCTGGTAGAGAGGGTGAGTAATTTTGGGCAGAATACAAAAGCAGATCTATGAACCCAGTATATGTGAAATAGCAAAGAGAGTAGGGAGTAGGGAGTAGGGAGTAGGGAGTAGGGAGTACGGAACAAAAATTCCCACAATTCCTACACGGATCCCTCAAGGATCAGCAGTGGGTAGTGGAAAAACACGAGTTCCCTAGAACTCAAGTGCTGGTAGATTGAAGGAGCTTCGAGCCAGAAGCCAGGAGTCAGAATCCTTGATAACGGAAATATTTTCCGATCACTTGGTTTGTTGACGGGGTTAAATTTGCTATTATAGCGCTTCTGTTGAGTAATCAGGTATACAGAATTTTTCCCCTGTTCCCTATTCCCTGTTCCCTATTCCCTGTTCCCTACTCCCTACTCCCTACTCCCTACTCCCAATTAACCCAAGACTAAACTCCCTCAGCCAATTGTGAACTGGTATAGTAAGAGTAACTCAGCTTTACAAATTGTAATCATGGCCAGAGACCTAAGGGGATTTATCCAAGAGCTAGAACAGAAGGGACAATTGCGGCGGATTAAGGCTTTAGTTGACCCAGATTTGGAAATTGCTGAGATATCAAACCGGATGCTACAAGCGGGTGGACCTGGCTTGCTGTTTGAGAATGTAAAAGGGTCATCCTTTCCGGTTGCGATTAATTTAATGGGAACAGAAGAACGGGTTTGCTGGGCGATGAACCGGTCAAGCCCAGAAGATTTGGAAACTCTGGGCAAGAAGCTAGGGATGCTGCAACAACCAAAGCCACCTAAGAAAATTTCCCAGGCGGTGGATTTTGGCAAAATTTTGTTTGATGTGGTGAAAGCTAAACCAGGGCGAGACTTTTTCCCTCCTTGTCACCAGGTGGTGGTGCAGGAAAATGATTTGGATTTGAATAGATTACCCCTGATTCGCCCTTATCCCGGTGATGCTGGCAAGATTATTACCTTAGGATTGGTGATTACCAAAGATTGTGAGACTGGTATTCCTAATGTGGGGGTTTATCGGCTACAACTGCAGTCTAAGACTACGATGACGGTGCATTGGCTCTCGGTCAGGGGTGGAGCACGACATTTGCGCAAGGCGGTGGAGAGAGGACAGAAATTAGAAATAGCGATCGCACTCGGTGTTGACCCCCTGATTATTCTGGCCGCTGCTACTCCCATACCGGTTGACCTGTCGGAATGGCTCTTTGCTGGACTCTATGGTGGGTCTGGGGTGAACCTAGCTAAATGTAAAACCTTAGATTTAGAAGTACCAGCGGATTCTGAGTTTGTCCTGGAAGGCACGATTACTCCAGGGGAAATGTTGCCAGATGGTCCCTTTGGTGACCACATGGGGTATTACGGTGGAGTGGAGGATTCCCCCTTGATTCGCTTCCACTGTATGACTCACCGCAAGGATCCGATTTATTTAACTACCTTTAGTGGGCGTCCACCGAAAGAAGAAGCAATGATGGCGATCGCACTCAATCGGATTTATACCCCGATCCTGCGGCAACAAGTCTCAGAAATTGTGGATTTCTTCTTGCCCATGGAAGCTCTGAGTTATAAAGCGGCCATTATTTCGATTAAGAAAGCCTATCCAGGACAAGCGCGACGGGCTGCTTTGGCGTTTTGGAGTGCGTTGCCTCAATTTACCTACACCAAGTTTGTGATTGTGGTGGATGAGACTATTAATATTCGGGACCCCCGTCAAGTGGTGTGGGCGATTAGTTCTAAAGTTGACCCGGTGCGGGATGTCTTTATTTTGCCTAATACTCCCTTTGATAGTTTGGATTTTGCTAGTGAAAAGATTGGCTTAGGGGGACGGATGGGTATTGATGCTACTACTAAGATTCCACCGGAAACCGAACATGAATGGGGTGCAACGTTGGAGTCAGATGGGGATGTAGCAGCGATGGTAGATAGGCGTTGGGCTGAGTATGGGTTAGGAGATTTGGATTTGAAAGATGTTGATCCCAATTTGTTTGGTTACCAGATGTAATTTATAGGTCAGCGGTCAGTGGTCAGTGGTCAGCGGTCAGCTTCAAATAGATGACTAGAAAGCGTTGCTGAATCTTCGGATGAATAGCAGTAGAGTGGGCATCCTGCCCGCGCGAAAATAAGCATGAAAGTAGAGTGGGCATCCTGCCCGCGCGAAAATATCTTGAAACTGGCAAGATGCCAGTTCCACCAAGATGCCCATTCTACCTCACTCTTAAAATCATTCAATTATTAAGCAATGCCAGAGAGTTAGCTTCACCTTTGCAAGCCTATTTCTCGTTTGATAGCCAAACTATGCTGGTGGAAATCATTCGCTTTTGAGTAGTCCCCCAGAGAACGGTAAGCATTGCCGATATTGTTCAGAAATTTAGCTTCACCTTGTCGATCTCCTATTGCTCGTGCAATAGCCAAACTCTGCTGGTAGAAATCAATAGCCTTTTGGTAGTCCCCTTGGGAATTGTAAGCATTGCCAAGATTGTTCAGAGACTTAGCCTGGCTGCTTCGATTTCCTATTGCTCGGGCAATAGCTAAACTCTGCTGGTGGAAATCAATAGCTTTTGAGTAGTCCCCCATTAGATAATAAACCATACCGAGATTGCCCAGAGAGGATCCCTCAATAAAGCGATCGCGTTTTTCTCGTGCAATAGCCAAACCCTCATGGAAGTGTTCAATGGCCTTTTGGTAGTCCCCCACGGAACCGTAAGCAATACCGAGATTGTTCACAGAGTTAGCCTCACCTGTGCGATCGCCTATTTCTCGTTTGAGAACCAAACTCTGCTGGATAAAATCAATGGCCTTTTGGTAATCCCCCAGGGCACGGTAAGCATTCCCGATATCGTTGAGAGATCCAGCTTCACCTTTCCGGTCTCCTATTTTTCGTGCCATGGTTAAACTTTGCTGGAGGTTTTCAATAGCCTTTTGGTAGTCATCCAGGGCACGGTAAACATTGGTCAGACCATTCAGAGAATAAGCTTCACCTTGCCGGTCTCCTATTTCTCGATAAATAGTGAGTGCCTTCTGCCAAGACTCCAATGCTTCCTGAAATTGGTTTACTCGAAACTTATTAATACCTTGGTTAAAAAGTTGGTCAGCCTCAGCTTTACGGCTTTCTAAAGTTTGAGCTAATGCTGGATAAACTGGGAATATACTTAAAACATTACCTTGGAAGGGTGGGGATAAACTACCTAATAAAGCCAGAAGGATCATTAATCTCAATTCTGGTAATTTCATGGTTATAAAACAAGACTTATTTCAGAAGTCGAGAATAGCGGATTTGGCAACACGGAACAGTAGAGAATAATTCATAAAAATCGATTTATCGCTACTCCCGATTCCCTACTCCCTACTCCCTACTCCCTACTCCCTACTCCCTATTCCCTAATCCCTACTCCCCAGGAAGAGAGAACTCATTCAAGAACTCATTAACTACAAGATAGCTTTTTGTCCAGTTGGGGCGAGGTGGAAGCTTGCCAGTTTGGATATCTTTTTTCCACTCAGAATCTGATTTACGGGATACTTCTGGCATCTCAAATTCATAATGGCTTAGCACTGGTCCAGCAAAGACCATTTTGTCTTTACCATTGTCCACTGCAATCATCAACAAATCGATATTACCCACGCCCTGGTGAAGTACACTGCCTGGAGCTCCCACCACTGGGTCAGGTACATTTGTGTGTACATCCGCAACAATGGCATCCCACTTATCAGAATCCTCAGGTTTCTTATAGAAAAGGCTGGGATACCAACCGCTATAGAACGGACCCCCTGAAGCACGTTCAATCTCAACAATATTTTCTAGGAAATTGGTTTGGGCTTCGGTAAGTTCCTGTTGTGCTAATTCCTTGAGTGCTATCTCCTTCAGGATAGTTAACTGCTGGCTGAAATTTTTTAAGAAGTCAGTTTGTTTTTGCTGAATTCTTCTCAAGCGCTTCGGAAAGGGAGTGTTTTCAATTAGCTGCCCCGCCAGCACAGCCATTTTTTCAAAGCGTTCCCAGAATTCCGGTCTCGGCTCCACAAAACCCGCTGGATAGTAGCATCTGGTTGTAGCGGTGTAGGATTGTTTGGCATAAAGGATGGTGTCGTGACGCAGTTGTGTCCATGACGCTAGTTGTGTATTGAGTGTCTTCATCCCCCAGGCACGGGTACGCATGGCTTCCGGGTATTTGGAGTCCGTAGTGGGTTTGGAAAGTTCCCGCAAGGTTGCTAACCAATTCATGTAAAGGTTTTCTTCCCAGGCAGAAGGATTTAGCTGATCGACTACATTAAAGGCTGCCGCTAGGTTGTGTTGATAGTTGAGACCATCTCGGAACTTATGCCCATTCTGGTTTCTCATCCGATCAACCAGTTCTGGTACTACTTGAGTGTTTCCTAGGGTTGCGAATGCGACATCTAATCCAGTTGGTACACGGCGCTGAACTTTCTCGCCATTCCAAATAATATCATCGTAAACTACTTTGCTCAAAATCCAGCTATCCAAAATAAACTTTTGACCGATAACTGTAAACGAATGGGGTATTATATCTTTAGTCTGATCATCGTCTTCCGGCGAACTAACGTAAACATGACTCCTGATGTTTTGAAAACCTACGTGGTTAGCTAAAATTTCAGTTTGCAGCCACTCTAAGGTGGATAAATCTTTAATATCTGTAGGAGATTGAATCTTAGCTTGCTTTAATAGGTCAGCTAGTTGAGCAAACGTCATGGAATCAGTTGCACCGACAAAGGTCTGGAGCATTTGGTCAAACTGTTGCCATTGCTCGAACTTACCAGATTTTTTTAACAGATCATTGAGGATTATAGCTGTACCCAATTCCCGTGAAGAAGCTTCTTCTGGTTTACCTGCAATCCGTAGATCAACTCTACCGCACCACATTACTGCCTGGAAATATTTTTTAAGAGTCTCGGAGTTCTCATAATGCCCACGTACTTTGAATTGAGAAAAATCCATGTCGCGGTAACTCCCGAACAGCTTAAATTCCTCCTCGATTTGCTCTGCTTCTATGGCGTTGAGGGTTGCTGCCACACGGGCATCCTGATTTAATTTGGTCTTAACTGTTTCTCCTGCCAATAACGAACGAGCGACTGCTAGAAAGTAGTCGGCATCAATTAAACTTAGGTCAAGGACACCATTGCTATATTGATTACTGGCTTCAGGGATTTTATCTGCCATTCCTGTGAGAATTTCATCTAGTGATGTGGCAAGATAACTTTCTTCTAGTTCTTCCAAGATCGCGTCATAAGAACGATGCCAAGCATGAAGCAAGGCATCAGCGGAAACGAAAACTGGTAAATCGTTGCTATATATTCGGTAAAATAACTCAGCGAAACTATGTGCCCCCATGCGCTCACTGACAACAAAGCCTTGTTTCTTGAATACTGCCAGTTCATCTGAATTGAGGCGAAAGTTGTAGTGGGAATAATTTCCACGATTGGTCTTCTGATTATGCTTTTTCGGAGCAAGATTGAACAAGTTCCAAAATTTAGCCTTGGTCGGATTCCAACTAATTTTTTTTAGATACTTAACCTTGGCATCGTAGCGTTTAGCAAATTCCTGGGGTGAAATCTGTCCAATCTTCTCCAATTCCTGCTCGAAGGTAGGGGTGTAACCAAAGACATCAGTTGATCCTTCTGCTGAAGCTGGGTTGACCAAAACTTTGGAACTGTCAATCCCATCTGCGAGGAAAGTATGGTTGCTCATAATAATTAACAATACAATGCTCGGAGCAATAATTAGCTTGCTTAATTTATTGAAAAGCTTTATAATTGACTTGCTGAATTTAAAGGATAGCAATTCCTATACTCTTATTAATTGAAATTATACCAATGATCAACCTTGAAATTACCAATTAATCCTGCTTTTATCCTAAAGATATAGTTTTTAGCTATATATAGTCTTTTGTAGGTAGTTTTAAAAATAGGATTGATCTAAAAATGGAGCAGGAAGCAGTATGGAAAAGCTTGGAGGATTTTTTGGTATTATGAGAAATCAGCAAGATTGTTCATGACCTATTTAGAAATGCTATAGCGGTTCTCATACTAATTAGATACACAGGATTTTTCCCCAATCCCGAAATTCCCTCTTCTTTCTTCCCTATGGCCTATTCCCTATGGCCTACTCCCTACTCCCTACTCCCTACTCCCTACTCCCTACTCCCTACTCCCTATTGCCTATTCCCCTAAAGCGCCTCCCCAATCAACGTAAATGCCGCCCAATCTTTCGGATTACCTGACTTCGGGATCATAGTCAACATCCCTTGGCGCAATGCTTGAGCTTTATCCCCTGTTCTCTCAAGATTTTGATAAAACTCCGTCATCAACTCTGTGGTTTTATCATCAGGGATTGACCACAAGGAGACCATCACACTGGGAACACCCGCTCGAACTAAGGACCGAGATAAACCAATCACCCCCTCACTGTTGATGTGACCGACTCCGGTCTCGCAGGCACTGACTACTACTAGTTCGGCACTGAGTTTCATGTCAAAGATTTCTTCAGCAGTTAGTAGTCCGTTTTCTCCTAGAGAAGGAGCCAAGGCGATCGCACTGCCAATACCTCCAATACGCTTGGGAGCAAATAACCCGTGGGTAGCAAAATGAATATACCTGGCCTTGGGCATCTGGCGTTTAACTTTAGTTTCGGTAGCGTCTTGTCCCAATAGGGGTTGAGCGTTTAACTGGGAGGCAATGTATTTAGCTTCCTGTTCAGCACCCTTGAGAGCAGATAATTGCTCAGGTTCTTTTCCAAGAGCTGGTGGTACCTTGGGCATGGTAGGATTACCAACTACCAGGGCAGTTTGGCCTGAATTAGGAAGGTCTTTCCGTTTCTGATGGGTTAAGCCCAAGACTTCGATGGAGGGAGCAGTGAGGATGGTGTGTTTCTCAATTAAGTAGTTTCCCTCCTGGTCTTGCAGGGCTGGGAAGGGCACAGAAAACAATTCTCTGTGAGGGATGAAGACTACACGAGCATTTTCATCAAAGGGCAGTAAGTCTGCAATCGGCTCAATCAGTAGTTTATGAAGCTGTTGTAGGCGTGGTTTCTCAATATTAGGGGAATCGACAATCCTGGCAACATCAGTAATTGGGCGCTCGATTGTTACCCCTTCTTCCCATCCTGGTAACTTGAGTCGTAAATTACCTTGTTGAGGATTAACTTCAACTACTTGCCACGGTTCCTGGAACTGGTCATCCTTGAGTTTGACCCAATCACCCTGGGACGGTTGCCCGGAAGAGTCACTACTGCGACATTGACCATGGTCTGCAAGGCAATCATATCCATTTTTAAGCAGCTCTTTGAGAGAGGTATCTGGAGGCAGTTGAACCGAGCGCCATTCAATTTTGCCCGTAGGCTGGATCACCCAAACATAGATTCCTTCACTCGGAATAATAGAGTATGCTACGAGTGTGGCCTTCTGCTGCTGGGCAATCTGTTTGATTCTTTTGAGGCTAGGCTTAATTATTGGAGTATCTCGTTCTGGGGATAACCCCTTTGCCAGTAATTCCGCCAAAGCACGAGCACGTCCCCTCTCGGCAATTTCCAATGCAGCATCAGTTTTATTTCGAGCAATTAGAACTTGCTGCAAAATGCGATAGGTATTAGATTGCTTCTCGGATAGGGAAATTTTATGGTTATCTAGCAAGCCTGGTCGTAGAGATTCCCTAATCTCCATGGCTTTGGTGAGGGTAGTTTCAGCTTGTTTAAGATTACCTGATTTAAACAGAGCATATCCTAAGTTATTGAGCAAGTTTCCTTCCCCCTGCCGCTCTCCTATTTCTTGTGCAATGGTTAAACTCTGCTGGTAGAAATCAATAGCCTTTCGGTAGTCCCCCAGGTTTCCGTAACCATTACCGAGGTTGCCCAGAGAGTGAGCCTCACCTGAGCGATCGCCTATTTCTCGGTCAATAGCTAAACTCTGCTGGTGGTATTCAATGGCCTTTCGGTAGTCCCCCAGGTTTCCGTAACCATTACCGAGGTTGCCCAGAGAAGAAGCCTCACCTTTGCGATCGCCTATTTCTCGTTTGATAACTAAACTCTGCTGGTAGTATTCAATGGCCTTTGGGTAGTCCCCCAGGTTGTCGTAAGCAATACCGAGATTGTTCAGTGAGTTAGCCTCACCTGAGCGATCGCCTATTTCTCGTGCAATGGTTAAACTCTGCTGGTGGTATTCAATGGCCTTTGGGTAGTTCCCCAGGTTGTCGTAAGCAACACCGAGATTGTTCAGTGAGTTAGCCATACCTGAGCGATCGCCTATTTCTCGTTTGATAACTAAACTCTGCTGGTAGTATTCAATGGCCTTTGGGTAGTCCCCCAGGGAACGGTAAGCAATACCGAGATTGTTCAGTGAGTTAGCCACACCTGAGCGATCGCCTATTTCTCGTTTGATAACTAAACTCTGCTGGTAGTATTCAATGGCCTTTTGGTAGTCCCCCAGGTTGTAGTAAGCAGCGCCAAGATTGCCCAAAGAGTAAGCCTCACCTCTTCGATCTCCTATTTCTTGTTTGATAGCCAAACTCTGCTGGTGAAACTCAATGGCCTTTGGATAATCCCCCAGGTTTTGGTAAGCAAGACCGAGATTGCCCAGAGAGTTAGCCACACCTGAGCGATCGCCTATGTCTCGTGCAATCTTTAAACTCTGCTGGAAGTTTTCAATGGCCTTTGGGTAGTCCCCCAGGTTGTTGTAAGCAAGACCGAGATTGTTCAGTGAGTTAGCCACACCTTGCCTGTCTCCTATTTCTCGTTTGATAACTAAACTCTGCTGCTGGTATTCAATGGCCTTTGGGTAGTCCCCCAGGGAAAGGTAAGCATTACCGAGATTGCCCAGAGAAGAAGCCTGACCTGAGCGATTTCCTATTTCTCGTGCAATGGTTAAAGTTTGCTGGTAGTATTCAATGGCCTTTGGGTAGTTTCCCAGGTTGTAGTAAGCAACACCGAGATTGTTCAGTGAGTTAGCCACACCTTTGCGATCGCCTATTTCTCGTTTGATAACTAAACTCTGCTGGTAGTTTTCAATAGCCTTTCGGTAGTCCCCCAGGTTGTCGTAAACAATACCGAGATTTTCCAGAGAGTTAGCCTCACCTTGCTGGTCTCCTATTTCTCGATAAATAGTGAGTGCCTTCTGCCAAGACTCCAATGCTTTCTGAAATTGACTCACTTTAGCCTGTTCAAGACCTTGTTCAAAAAGTCGGTCAGCTTCAGTTTTACGGCTTTCTACAGTTTGAGCTAGTGCTGGAGAAACTGGGAATAGCGTTAAAACATTACCTAGTAACGGTGGGGATAGACTATTTAGTATACCGAGGAGTGCAATAGTGGCTATTCTAGAAGATTTCATGGTTATTACCCCTATATCAACTTGGAATCAACTCAAAGAACAGAATTCTATTGATTTAACGGTGGTAGAATAGCCAAATCATGCAAGTGCGATCGCAAAAACAAGAATATCCACTAATCTCAATCCATGAAAGTGCGATCGCCTCACCAAAAGTTGTTGCCTCAATTAGCTTCCCCAATCAACGTAAATGCCGCCCAATCTTTCGGGTTAGGGAACTTCGGAATCATGGTCAACATGGCTTGGCGCAACGCTTGCGCTTTATCCCCTGTGCTGTCAAGATTTTGATAAAACTCCTTCATCAAATCAGCCGTGGGAGCATCGGGAACTGACCACAAGGAAACAATAATACTGGGAACTCCGGCAGCAACTAATGAGCGAGATAGACCGATAACTCCATCACTGGTAATATCACCTTGTCCAGTTTTACAGGCACTCAGGACAACTAACTCAGCATTTAATTTCATCTGTAACAGTTCACCTGCGGTGAGCAAACCGTCATTGATCTCTCCTGTGCCGGAGGGGGCAAGGGCAATGGCTCCGGGTATACCGAGTCCTTTAAAATCACTTAATAGACCGTGAGTAGCCAGATGAATAATTCGAGCTTGGAGTAGTTTAGGCAAAATAGCAGCTTTAGTGGCACTCTTCCCAGTAAGAGCTTGGGTGTTAAGGAGTTCGGCAATCTTAATTGCTTCTTCCTGAGCATGAGGTAACTCAGGTAATTGTTCGGGTTTTTCTCCTGGTTTAGTGGTGACCCTGGGCATGGTGGGGTTGCCTACGACTACAGCACCTTGGACTGAATTGGGAAGCTGTTTCCGTTTTTTATGGGTTAAACCCAAGACTTCAATGGATGGAGCAGTTAGAATAGTGTGTCTCTGAATTAGGTAGTTGCCATCCTTGTCCTGTAGAGCGGGAAAGGGAACGAGAAATAGTTGTTGATGAGGGATGAAGATCACTCGGTCATTCTCATTTTTTGGTAGTAGGTCGGCGATGGGTTTAATGAGGAGTTCATGGAGTTGTTGTAGACTTTTTCGGTTGAAGGCTTTGACAATCGCTACTACATCAGTAATAGGACGTGGGATAGTAGTATCTTCTTCCCAATTCTCCAGTCTGAGTTTGAGAGTGTCTTGCTGAATATCGACTACTTGCCAGGGTTGGTCAAACTGGTCATCCTTTAATTTTACCCAATCACCCACAGTCGGTAGGGTTTGATTGGCACCGCTGCGACATTCGTCTTGAAGAATACAGAAATATCCGTTGCTTACCAATTTTTCTAGGGACGTTTCTTGAGGGAGGTCAACGGCACGAAACTCAATCTTACCTGTGGGCAGAATGACCCAACTATAGAGTTTAAATTCCTTACTATTGCTGGGAAGAATAGAATATTCAACTAGGGTCGAATTTTGTTCTACAGCAATCTGTCGAATTTGTTTAAGGGATATTGGCTTGAAATCAGCAATTTCTTCTGAGTTAACAGCTAACCGCTTCGCTAGTAATTCCACAAAAGCTCTTGTCCGGCCTCTTTCTGAAACTTCTAGAGCTTTTTCACGTTCATTTTGCTGAATGAGTACATATTGTAGAGCCTTGTAAGGAAATACTTTGTTTTCAAACATTGATATTTTATGGAGATCTTTGTTAGGTCTGATCACAGACTCTATTAAATCAATAGCTTGATAAAGCGTTGCTTTGGCTTTATTTAGCTTACCCATGCTCATAAAAGTACTGCCGATATGAGCAAGAGCATTAGCTTGATCATCAGAAAGTTTTAATTCTTGGAAAATTGCCAACGCCTGTTGATAGAAATGGAGAGCTTCTTGAAACTGTTCCATTCCACTATAAGCTTTGCCAATGTTCAACATAGTCTTCGCTTTATCACTGTAAAAACCATATTTTTCACAAAAATCCAAAGCTTTACGATATAACTCTAGTGCCTGTTGTTTATCCCCCAGTTCATAATAAATTAAGCCACTGTCATTAAGGCTAACTGCTATTCCTTCGCAATCGCCAATTTTTAAACTAATGTCGAAGACTTGGTTATACAATTTCAGTGCTTTTTGATACTCACCCTGATCGCCGTAAATTGAGGCTATATTGGTGAGGCTAAATATTTCTCCTCTTTTATCTCCAATTTTACGATTAATGTCCAAAGCTTGTTGGAAAAGTTCTAGTGCTTTTTGATGGTTACCCTCTAAAGAGCTTTGAATTGCTTGGATGCTGTTGATACTACGTCCTTGTGTAACACGATTGCCAATTTGTTGGCTGACGTCTGAAGATTTATCGAAAAACTCCAGAGCTTGGGAATACTGAGCCAGTTCTGCATGAATCCTTCCCATATTGCTCAGAATTATAGACTCAATAGTACGATCACCTATTTTTTGAGTAAGAGGTAAAGCTTGCTGATATAACTCTAATGCTTGTTGATATTGCTCTCGATTTGTGTATTCTACTGCCATTGAGTAGAGTATTTTGGCTTCCCATGCTGTATCCTTAAGTTCTCTGGTAAGGGATAATACTTGCTCGTAATTGCTCATGGCTGCTTGAAATTGACCTTGATCCAAATACTGCAAAGCTTCTTTCTGTAGCTGTAAAGCTTTGTAGCTTGGTTGTTGACCAATACTTGTCTGTACTGACAGAGGTGAGACGAGATAATCCTTTGTCCAATCAGGACGAGGGGGAATATTTTTGTTCTGTATGTCTTGCTTCCACTCAGAATCAGATTTCCGCATAACGCTAGGAACTTCAAATTCATAGTGACTCATAACCGGACCAGCAAAAACCATGCGGTCGTCACCATTTTCTACTGCAATCATCAGCATATCTACATTACCCACACCCTCATGAAGGACAATATCTGGTTCTCGTTCCCCTATACTTGTATGCACATCTGCAACCAAGGCATCCCATTTGTCAGAGTCTTTTGGATTGCTGTAGAAAAGCTTAGGATACCAGCCTTCGTATTTGGGAGAGCCCGATGCTCGTTGAATGATCTCAACAATATCTTTGAGAAATTTGGTTTCTACTTTTGTAAGGGGCTGCTGGGCAAGTTCTTTTGACGCAATCTCTTTGATAATCCCCAACTTTTGGGCAAATTGTTCAAGAAATTTAACCTGTTTGGTCTGAATTTCTTGGGATTCTAAGGGAGTCTTTTTAAGCTGTTGGGCTGTTAGCCTTACCATTTGCTCAAAACGTTCCCAGAATTCTGGTCTTGGCTCAACGAAACCAGCCGGATATTCGCATGCCAAAAAAATACCATAGCTTTGTTTGGCGTAGAGAATGGTATCGTGACGCAACTGCGTCCATGAAGCTAACTGGGTGTTGAGGGTTTTCATGGCCCAAGGCTGAGTTCGCATAGCTTCAGGATATTTGGAATTTGAGGTAGGTACTGAAAGTTCACGCAACGTTGCCAGCCAATTCATGTAAATGTTGTCTTTCCAAACAGATGGGTCTTGTTGATCGATTACATTTTTGGCTGCTGCTAAGTTATTTTGGTAGTTAAGACCAACTTTTGGCTGCTGCTTCTCAAGATTGGTAATACGCTCAACGAGATTGGGAGTAACCTGATTGTTATCCAATGCAGCAAAGGCTACATCCAAAGCTGTTGGTCTATTCTGTTTAATAAAAGTACCATCCCAAATTTTTGAAACATCGACTACCTGAGACATTACCCAACTATCCAAAACAAACTTTTGACCCAATATTGTGAATGATCTGGGTAATTGTGGTTTTTCTTCCTTGAAGAGTAAGTGGTAATGACCTCGGATATTTTGAATACCAAATTTTCCATCCAAGATAGTATTTTGCAGTTGCTCTAGGCTTGACCGACTGTTGACATTTGCTGGAGAGTTAATCTGTGCTTGTACCAAAAGTTTATCCAGTTGAGCAAAAGTCATAGAATCTGTCCAACCAACAAAAGTTTGGATAATTTCATCAAATTGCTGCCATAACTCAAAATTTCCGGATTTTTTAAGAAGGTCATGAAAAATAATCGCTGCCCCCAGTTCTCGTGGAGAGGCTTCTTCAGGTTTACCAGCAATACGGAAGTCAATTCTGCCACACCACATCATTGCCTGGAAATACTTCCTAAGTCTTTCAGAATTTTCATAATGACCCCTTGGTTTAAATTGAGAAAAATCTACCCGGCGCTCTCGTCCAAACAACTTAAATCCCTGTAATTGTTGAGCTTTAACAAAGTTGAGAGTTTCAGCAACACGCTCATCTTGATTTAAGTAAGTCTTGACGGGTTCATCAGCTAGATCAGATTCTGGAGATGCTTCGTTGTTAGATTTCCCTACAATTATTTGTAGTCTTTTATTTTTAGACTGTTTAGCAGAATTGGGTTTAAGCAAGGAACGAGCTACAGCTAGGAAATAATCAACATCCTTTAAACTTGATTCTAGTTCTCCATTACCATATTCTTTTGCTGCCACAGGGATAGTTTCTGCCATACCCTGAAGTATTTTTTCTAGAGATGGAGCTAAAACCTTTTCTTCTAGTTCTTTGAGCATGGCATCGTAGGACATATGCCAGGCATGGAGAATGGAGTCAGCGGAAACAAAAACAGGTAAGTCGTTACTATAGATGCGATAGAACATCCTAGCAAAACTCTTTGTCCCGAGGCGCTCACTGACTACAAATCCATTTTTATTGAAAACGCTAAGTTCATCTTGGTTCAGTCGAAAATCGTAGTAGAGTTGCTCGTGCTTTTTTGGATCTCGATTGAATAAATCCCAGTATTTAGCTGTGGTTGGATCCCAACTAATTCCTTGAATATAATCAGCATTGGCATCATACCTTTGGGCAAATTTTTCCGTTGACATCTGCCCAATTTTATTCCATTCTTCTTCAAAGGCAGCATTGTAACCGAAAGTATCACTTGTTGTTTGAGCAAAAGCTCTTTTGGCAAAAAAGTCAGAGCCATTAATGGAATTGATCAGGAAGGGCTGATTACTGACAATAATAAACAGTGCCACCAAAAAACTAAGAATCAGCTTTTTTGATTTCTTGAAATGTTTCATCACAAACCTGCTTAAATGCTAGTGAATAGTGAACAAAAAAAATCAGGTTAATAATCAAAAATATTACTCAACTGTGCAACAATCAACTAAAGGCTGTGAGTCAATTTCCTTCAAACCCACCTGCTCTAATAAATCTGCCCAATCCTGAGCCAGAGTTTTATCCTGAGGATTAGCTAAACGCAGTTCAGCTAGACTAGTTAGGGCATCAAACCACAACCCTTGTTTGGCATAAACAACAATACGCTCCCGGGGATTCTTGCCTTCTAACTGCTGCTCCAAATCATCAGTGATAGAGATTCTTTCAACACCACCACTAACGAAATCATTATCTAATGGGTCTGTGGGATTGCAAATCACAGAGAAACGCCAATGATATAAATCTTCCACAACAAGTCCTGAGACCGTTTCCGGTAGAGTTATCTTGACTATTCCGGGTGTATTTTGGAGCGTAAACGTTTCTTTGTAGATCTCCTTAAGTTCCTTATTCCGCAACCGAAATTCTGCTTGGAGTTTCCGGTTATCGGAATAGGGCACATAAAACCAAAAGGTAGGACGTTCACTAGTCGTTAAGCCGAAATTAGTACCAGGTACTAAAGCAATAAATTCCTCAAAGGGACAGTCGTTCCGACTTCCTGCACCTTTACGTTTACCAGGTGCTCCTTTAGGAGGTAGAGTAAGCTCTAATTTAACTGGAACTGGCAATTCAGCTATAGGGGTTAAGGTGTTTTCCCCTTGCTTGAGCAAGTTAGTTAGGGGTTCAATTGCCTCTATAGCTTTAACTATGTGAGATTCGAAACTAAATAACCAACTCAGAGTCAGAGCAATAATTACCTTTTGTAGACGAAATTTATTACGATTCATGATACAAAACATCCCTAATTTACTTAAGAGATTACCTATCTAATCAAGCTCTTAATCAAGATGCCCTGAAACTAAGGAACCAGCCATCTAAACCACCTGCCATTTTGAGGCTGGAAAAAATTAACCTATTTATATAACAGTGTTAGTTTTGAAAATTATGCAAAACACTGGAATTATTTTTTTCAGCGTTGCTGTGACAACTGTAAGCGCACCGGGGATACTTTTAGAGTTTTGTATCCCCCAAAATAGGGAGCTATGGAGGAAAATTATACCCAAAATCAGCAAATACATTTTGTCAATTACCCAAAACCGAGCAACTAACCGATACAGCCCTTTGGTAACCAACAATCATCCCTGTAGCCACAAAAGCCAAACCCGAAGGGATTAATGGTATCCACCAACCTTGAATAAAGACAACAAAGCAAACACCAGATAAAATTACCAGATTGGCGATACCCACTCCCACCCAATGAAAGAGTCGTTTACAGACCAACACCAAGAAACCCCCTAGACTCCCCCAAGCCCAAATCCACAAAAACTCTCCCCACTCGGACCATATCCACAACGGTTGTTGTCCATCTTTCACCGCACTCAGAATCTGACTAACCATCTGAGCATGAATAAATACACCACGCATCTCTATAGTCTGGTTTGAATTCCGAGTAAAAGGAGTGGAAAAATCATCTTGAACGCTAGGGGCAGTAACACCAATCAAAACTACCCGGTCTTTAACCCAACTCGGTTCAAATTGATCCGTTAGAATCTGTTTTAGGGTAACCCTTTGGGCGATATCACCAGGAGTGCGATAATCCAGTAGCATCTGATAGCCAGCATTACTGGTTCCGGAGTAATTACCAGCATAACCAGGCAACGACCTTAACGTGGTTTCCCCTAATTGCACCTCATCCTCTAGTGTGGGCTTCGGGTCAATCCCCTCTGCAGCTAAGTAATGTAGTGCTAACTGCAAACTTAGAGACATCTCAGTCTGACAAGGGGAATCACGGTTAAAGCTAGCATACCAAAGATAACGGCGCAGTACCCCATCGGAGTCAATCACCACATCGGTAAAGCCCAAACGTTCCGGTGGCACTTCTGGGGGTGGGGCAATACCACCATAGTTACGAGTGGGGTTACTAGCTTGACAGACAGCAAAAAAGTTATCCATCCTTGCCAAGGGATTCGCCAAATCCTGATACTCCTCACTGACCGGAAAATCCCGATAGATATCCAAGCCAATGGCACGAGGGTGATGAGCCTGTAATTTATCCAACAGTTGAGCCAAAGCCGCATCAGACAGGGACCACTTACGCTTCATACCCTGGTCATCCTGATACTGAAAATCCTCCTCAGTTATTTCAACCACTAACAGCCTCGGGTCAACCCCTTGGTCGGGTCGCCAGCGCATAAATTGGTCATAAGCCTGTAACTCCCAGGGTTGGATTACCCCCCATGGCCGCACCACCATCAGGGCAAGGGTAACCAGAAAACTGGCAATCACAGCCGTGCGGGGTAACTGCCAAGGAGACTGGTTGATCGGACCATAGCGTAATTCTTTCCAAGTGGGGGGTTGAACGGTAGGGTTTTGGCAAACCACCGGTAACCAACTGGCACAGGGATACTCTTGTTCCCAGCCATGTAATTTTTCCCGTGCTTCTGCCACCGAGCTATACAGAGACTCACCCCGGATGTAAGCGTCTAGAAAATACCGCAAAAACTTGGGTGATACTGGGTCTGGCACTTTCTCGGCCATCACAATCACCTGGGGCAAATACAAATCCTGCTGTGCTGCCAACTGGTAGGCTAAGCCGAGACCATCACAGGAATTAAAGATAGCTAACTGCAACCCTCGTGCGATCGCTTTTTTCAAGGCAAACCGCAGATCATCGATAGTCAACCGTTCGGTCTGATTGAGTTGAATTTCCCCCCGCTGCCCCTCTTGGGAAGTGCCACTGTGACCAGCAAAAAACAGAATATCCCACCCCTGCTCCCATAACTGCTGATTCAACTCCGATGCCTGGGGTTCCTGCC
>NZ_JAAHHZ010000550.1:0-3269 GCF_010672005.1 Moorena sp. SIO4A5
GGACAAATCTTGCGGCAAAAGTTTCGCAGCGAGGATATAGTTGCCCGCTGGGGAGGTAAGGAGTTCTTCATCGGGATGTATGGTCTCAATCGACAGGCTGGGGTCAGAAGGCTCCAAGAAATTTTGGAGACTGTTAGTGAAGAATTTGATAACTGTGAGCTAGTGCAGGTAACATTTAGTGCTGGGGTGGCAGAGTACCCTGAGGATGGCACAGACATCGAAAGCCTCTATCGAGCCGCTGATGAGGCTATTGAGCGAGGCAAAGCCACTGGTCAAGATTGTGTATTCCCAGCTCAATCCCTAGTTGGAAACATCAGTCAATAGTAATTTTTGAGTAGTAATTTTTCAGTAGTAATTTGTCAGTAGGTGAGTAAAGCTTTCTCTGTCTTACACTAAGCTGATTTTGATCTAAGCACCTAAACAAAATTAATTACATATTCTTGACCAAAATTGTCAAGAAATTTTTTGAGATATTTAAGAAAGCTTTTCCAGTTTTCGTAAGCATCAATTTCAATCCACTCATACTTAATAAATTTCCAGAAAATTTTAATTAAGTTGTACTTAGGTGAGTAAGTAGGTAACCAAAATCTATCTAAATTTTTGGCTTTCCATTATTCTAGTTTTTCTAGGATTTTATTGCTCGTGTGTATTGAAGCTTGAGCCATTACTACTACAGTGAGTTTATCTAAATTTTTACTAAAATTATATAAAAATTTAATCACGATTTCACTATCAATTGAGCCCTGATGTATTTCGGAATCTAATTGATTTTTACATCCCATTAATCCGAGAACATTAATTCTTTTGCTTTGGCAACTATTAAGAGTTATTCGTTTTAATTTTTCTTGCCATCCGTAAGGAATATCTGGCTTCAAATAGAATCCACTTTCATCTAAATATCTTAAGTCAATTTCTCCTTTTTTAGCTTGCTGTTTTAGCTCTTTTAGTCTGGGTATCTTTACGTCTAGCTCCCATTAATCAGGGGTTTTACTCGTTCCTATCTTCATTCTTTTCCATTTCATATTCAACTTTTTTATGGTTCTTTTTATAGTTTCCTTACTTACATCTATTTTCCACTCTTTATTGATTTTATTTTTAACTTTGTTTAGGCTTTTTGGTTCAGATTTTACCCACTCCTTTACTTGTTGCCTTTGCTCCTGATTTAATTTAGGTTTTCTGCCCCTACCTTTTTGATTGTATATTCCTAGGATTTTTTGATCTTCCCATCTAGTTAACCAGTTATATATAGTTTTTCGATTAACTCCAAATAATAAAGTTAATTCCTTGTATTAAAATTTTTTATAACTCAACAATATACATTTAGCTCTGTCTCTCACTTGAGGATATTTACTTTGCCAACTTATTCTTTATAAAAGTTTTTTAGTCTCGGGATTTAATTCTCTAATGAATCTCATATAAATACCTATTTTGATCGATTTTATCTAATTGTATATTATTATGTCAAAAATAGGTAATTAATTTTGTGCACCTGCTTATTAAACCCAATTGCTACCAGGTAGGACGTGAAAAATGGAACCGATACATTCACATTATTTTCACAATTGGCTCTACTATTTCACAATTGGCTCTACTATAAAGATAGTTTAAAGATTATCGGTGATATTGAACATAAATGTTGAATGATAGTTAAAAACCTATACAAATAGCCTCTAAATTGATAAAATCGAGGCTCAAAAAAATCTTACAATGTTGCTTCAATGAGATCAAATTTTCCACAAATCGTCAAAAGATACCTAGGAAAACTACCCAGGGTAAGCGCAAGAAAAACGAACTCATAATATGCTAGGGGAACCGATGTCACAATCAAGGTATCCAATGGTCATTGGCTTCGATAAACCCACTAAAACCACCGCAACCAGTCCTAAATCCTCACCACTCCAGCCAGCCGGAGATACTCAGCAGTTTCAACAACAAATGCTTGAGCATTTTGAGCACCTGGGAGATCCACGAGGGAAACAAGGAGTGCTTCATCCATTTGTAAGTATAGTAATGATTGCACCCGACGCCACCATCGGGGGCGCGACGGGGTGGGAAGACATAGAAACCTATGGAGTCAGCCACCAGCAATGGTTATCCACCTTATTACCATTGCCTCATGGGATACCCTGTGCAGATACGTATCGACGAGTGTTTGAACAAATATCTTAAGCGTGCCTTTGAGGAGAGCTTTAACAGTTGGTTAGCTAGTTTAGTAACAGATGCCCGGAGCACAGGTAATTCCCATTGATGGCAAACAAATCAAGGGTTCTTATGACCGTAACCAGTCAAAATCAGCATTGCACGTGGTGAGCGCCTGGGCAAGTGACCATCGGTTGTTTCGTAGGTCTTGTCAAAGTGGACGATAAAAGCAATGAGATTACAGCGATCAAGCGCCTTACTGGAATTACTCGACATCTGCGGATGCAACCGATACCATTGATGCGATGGGGACTCAGCATCAAATAGCTCGTAGTATTCGCGCTCTTAGTGCGGATTATGTTCTGGCACTCAAAAGAAATCATCCCACTTTATGGGAGCAGGTGAAGCAATGGTTTGAAACTGCTGTAGCTAATGAGGCAAGAGGGTCTTGAGTATAGCTACGATCTACGGGTGGAGTCAGCACACCATCGCACTGAAAAGCGCGATTGTTTGGGCGGTTTGTCTTGAGCAGATAGACAATGATTTGTACCAACAGTCCCAGTGGGATGGATTACAGACTATTGTTATGGTTATTCGTACTCGTCATCTGTGGAACAAGACTACCCGTGAGGTGATGTTTTACCTATCTTCTCTACCAGCCAATGCTCAACAGTTGGGTAAAGCTATCCGACAGCACTGGTCAATTG
Organism: Moorena sp. SIO4A5; assembly: GCF_010672005.1. Lineage (NCBI taxonomy): Bacteria > Bacillati > Cyanobacteriota > Cyanophyceae > Coleofasciculales > Coleofasciculaceae > Moorena > Moorena sp. SIO4A5. The sequence goes on from NZ_JAAHHZ010000550.1 coordinate 2,847, forward strand.
AAAATCAACTTCACGCTCGTCTTAGATGTGACTTTTGGGGAGGATAATAGCCGGATTCGCACAGGCCATGCTCCACAGAATATGGCTTTACTCAAGCGCGCTTAGTATTAATTTACTCAATCTTGAAACCAGCTATAAACGCAGTACTCGTCAAAAAATCAAACGAGCCAGCATGGACACGAGGTATATGCTGAAAATTTTAAAAGCCTCGATTCCCTTACAGTCTAACTTATCTGGGGCATAATTTTTCGCCGCTGTACCCTGGAAAACTACCTGATGATGATTATCCAGTTCTCATACTAAATCCGGTTGTCATACCCCATTAAAAAAATGCTTAAATAGAAGCTAGCCAATGATAGAAAGTTAAATTTATAATTTCTTCTTTCATCTCACTCAAAACCTGACAACGTTTTACTAACAATT
>NZ_JAAHHZ010000551.1:0-3264 GCF_010672005.1 Moorena sp. SIO4A5
CATAACCAACTCAACGATAACACTAAGTTTAACCGCACTGGATTTATCTGACGTTATCAAGGCATCTCAAGCCATTTCAGAAGAAATAGTTTTCGATAATTTACTGGACAAGTTGATGCATATTCTCCTGACTAATGCTGGGGCTAAAAAGGGGTTTATCATTTTGTCAAAAGAAAATAAACTGATGATAGAGGCAGCCGGTTCAGTGGTTAACAATGGCGTAACAGTAAGGCATTCAATTCCAGTAACCATTACTCAGCAATTGCCCAAATCTGTAATTAATTATGTCGCTATCAGTCAAGAAAATTTGATTTTAAATAATCTGGTTACTAACTCTACTTTTGCTGATGATATATACATCATAAAGCATCAGCCAAAGTCAGCTGTGTGTTTGCCACTTCTGCGTAAAAAAAATATGATTGGTATGGTGTATTTAGAAAATAATATAATTTCTGGAAATTTTACCAATGAACACGTAGAAGTGTTAAGCCTTCTGTGTAATCAAGCGGCAATTTCTTTGGAAAATGCCACGCTTTACCAGACCTTGCATGACGTTCAAGTTAGGGAGAGACTCGAAAAACAGATTCGCAAATCTCTGGAAAGAGAAAAGGAACTCACTGAACTCAAATCTCGATTTATCTCTATGACTTCCCACGAGTTCCGCACCCCCCTAACCAGTATTATGGGGATTACTGAAATTTTCAAATATTACAGCCAGAATTGGAATGAGGAGAAAAAACAAAACTATCTAGATCGGATTCAAGCCAATATAAAACATATGCTCCACATGTTAGATGACGTGTTGGTAGTCAATAAAGCCAACGCCGGAAAACTAAAATTCAACCCTACACCATTAAATTTACTTGAATTCTGCCGTGACTTAGTCGAAGAGATAGAACTAGGTCTTAACACCAAACAAACCCTTGTTTTTGCTATTCAAGGTGAATGCCCAGAGGCTGAGTTCGATGAACAACTGCTCAGACACATCTTGAGAAATTTGCTATCAAATGCTACTAAATATTCCCCCAATGAGAGCACCATAAACTTTGACTTGATTTGTAATCAAGAAGAGGTTACCTTTAAGGTTAAAGACCAGGGTATTGGTATTCCAGAAGAAGACCAAAAGCAACTGTTTGAGTCATTTCATCGATGCAATAATGTAGGCAATATTCCAGGAACTGGACTCGGACTTGCAATTGTCAAACAGTCTGTGGAAGTACACGGTGGTGAAATTACGGTAAATAGCCAGGTCGGTATTGGCACAACGTTTACTGTCACAATTCCACTGTACTCCCCTGCTGCAGCACCAGAGCAAGTACAAAGACCGAGAGCTGTTTGCCAGTTGGCAGTTGGCAGTTGATCCTAATAGGAATTATGATTATGCCTAGAACAAAAGATTAGTTTTAATTGGTCTTTAAAAACGTTGATAAATGTTGTTTTTTTTAAGGAGTAACTGATATATGTCGCAGATTTTAGTTATTGAAGACGAGGAAGATATCCGTACGATTATTGTTGAAATACTTCGGGCTGAAAATTTCGATGTTATTGAAGCAGAAAATGGTGAAATCGGAGTGGAATTGGCAAAAAATGAAAGTCCTGATTTGATTATTTGCGATATTAAAATGCCGAAACTGGATGGTTACGGTGTAATGATTCAGTTACAAGAAATTCCATCCACCCAGACAATTCCCTTGATTTTTCTTACGGCTAAATCTACAAAAAGTGATCTGCGGATGGGGATGGAACTGGGCGCAGATGATTATCTGACCAAGCCATTTACTAGAGATGAATTATTAGGAGCAATCACAACCCGCTTAGCCAAGCAGATGGCTGTTGAGCAAGAATCTCAAAAACAGGTCGATGAATTGCGCGATAACATCACTCATGCACTACCTCATGAGTTGCGTACTCCTCTCAATGGCATTTTGAATCTTGCCCAATTCCTGATAGAAGATTATGATACCATAGAGCGGGGTGAAGCTATGGAAATGCTTCAGGAAATCCGTGTATCTGGAGAACGTTTATATCGGCTCACCCATAATTTTTTACTCTATGCAGAACTAGCGCGAATCGAGCAACAACCTAAGCAAGCCAGGAAGCTGCTTGATTATGGAGAGCAAAGTTTTACTAGAACAATTATCCAAGACCTTGCTATCCAAAAATGTCTGAAGGTAAACCGGAAAGACGATTTGCACTTAGAACTGCAAGAAGTAGTTGTCAATATTTACCAATCCAAATTCACTAAAATTGTTGAAGAAATCATTGATAATGCCTTGAAGTTTTCCGAGTTTGGTAAGCCGATTAAGATTCAGAGTTATTTCCAGGATAATAAGTTAAATATTTTGGTGATCGATCAGGGACGAGGCATGACACCAACTCAAATTGCTAAACTCGGAGCCTATATGCAATTTGATCGTAAACTCTACGAGCAACAAGGTTCTGGATTAGGGTTGATTATTGCCAAACTGTTGACTGAATTACATGGTGGAGAATTAAACATAACCAGTTCCCCAGGACAACAAACAATTGTCCATGTTATACTTCCAGGAAAATTATCAATTTAAGGATTGATTCTTGATTGTTGATTACTAAAGTTTAATAATTAAACTTTAATTTTTCAGGGTTCATCTATAATATCAAGTATGCTGTAAGCCTATGGGCTACAGATGGTGCTACTTGAGGTGCAGTTAGCGATCAGCAATAGCAAAGGGAACAGGGAATAGGGAGTAGGGAATAGGGAGTAGGGAGTAGGGCATCAAAAATTATCACAATTGATTTAGGTACTCTATAGTAACTGCTTGTGCAGCATGAAGCTATGGCTTTAGCTGACTGCACCTCAAGTAGCGTGCCCGTAGCGCATATGCTTAAGTGTTAGTTTTTTGCTCAAAAGTCTGTTGTCATTTGTTATTGGTATTAAGAGTCCATAGCCTCAACACCTGCAGAAGACTCTTGTATTATACAATATCAATGCGCTTCGGACTTGATATCATGCAAAACTTTCTTCTGGCCATTGATTTTTCCGAGATCACCCCAGTAGTGATTGCCCAAGCCGAGTCTTGAATCCTTAATCCTTGATCATAAAATTCATGCATCCAGTTGATTACATCATTGTTACTATTTACCTGATTTGCATAGTCGTTTTTGGGGTTATTCTTCAACGGAAAGCATCTGAGGGTATAGAATCCTACTTTTTGGGAAATCGCAATCTGCCCTGGTGGGTTTTGGGGGCTTCTGGAATGGCCTCCAATACTGATTTGGCTGGGA
>NZ_JAAHHZ010000552.1:0-3249 GCF_010672005.1 Moorena sp. SIO4A5
AATCCTCGGAAGCGCACTGGCCAGGGAGCCTGTCCCTTTAATTTCTTATACTGGGATTTTCTTTGCCGCCACCGTGACCAACTCAAGGCTCAAGGCCGCATGAGTTTAGTCTTGTCTCACATCGACAAAATCTCTGATCAAGACATACAACAAATTCATGAAGAAGCTTTTAGGTGGCGTAAGAGACAATCTACCTGACAATACCACATAATTAGGTTAGAAGCAATTAGTCAGTGGTTAGATTTTTTTTCCTTGTTTTTTCCTTAAGGAGTCAAGTCAAGAGTTTGCTAATACTAGTTCAATCACACTAGTATACTAATACATCAGGATTCACAATCTACAATGACCCCATCTGTGGTCACCAGTTTTCCACCGCCAACGAAACTGTAAGAATTCTTATCGTTTCTCCCAAATTTCCCCCACAGATTCCCCACTGTTTCCACACAGAGCTTCAAGCTTTTCCACAGTTTTCCCATAGTTTTCCACAAGCCTCAACGGTGGCATTAGGTATTCCAGTTTTACTGGGGATTTTCCCGACTTAGTATTCCGCAGTAGTTAAGACCACAGTTTATGTAAAGTTATGTAACAAAAAAGCGCCTCAAACCCTGATTATTTCGTATACATTTCGGAATGTCAACAAGAGTTGTAATATTTCGCAGCATTGACAAACCCACCCCATTTCAGATGAAAATGGTGCGACCAACCTATAAAAAAATTTGCTCTCAGCTAACCTACGCCGACTAGCAGGGGTTAGCACGGACTACCCTACCTGATTTGGGGATAGTTCTGAACTAAAGCAAGGGTGACATCAAAATTCAGTGCTTCGGTGCTGGCTTGTCTTGGCTTTCTTTTGGCCAAGGCAGTTATCTGAAGTGCTTGAAATCAGGTGGCTTTTTCCAAAAATACCTTTATATGAAGAGGTGACTATGAACGCAACCGTAAGTATCCTGGCAGAAATCCCCGAAGACCTGCACGAGTCTCTCAAGCGCTACCTAGAAACCCATCCTAGCTGGGACCAAGACCGGGTCTTCGCAGCAGCACTTTCCCTGTTTTTGCTCCAAAATGGTATTGGTAAGACTCCAGAAACGTCCCAGAGTTATCGCGCTTGTGCTCGTGTCTATCTGGAATCCCTCTTTCAATATCCTGCGTAGTTAATCCGGGATGGGGAAAGGTATAACGTTTGAAATATAACGTGTGAAATATAACATGTAAAGTATGACGTGTCAAGTTCCGCACCCATGCCTGCACGGCTTCGCCCTACTCCCCACTCCCTTGTTATGATGTCCGGAAACATCTAGATCATAAAGGGTAGGTAATGGGTAACCCATTACCTACCCTTGACCCAAACGATTTTTGACCATGAGCACTATCGAAACAACCGGACAAATTATAATTCCTCAACTGATTGTGGGTTTAGGTAATCCGGAACCCAAGTACGATAAAACGCGGCACAATATCGGTTTTGAAGTGGTCGATGCGATCGCACGTCGATTACAGATTTCAGGGAGCGAAAATCGCCGCTTTCAGGGATGGTTTGGTCAAGGAATTGGACTAAAAGGAAATAAGCTAAGCTTGCTCAAGCCCCTTACATACATGAATCGCTCTGGACAAGCAATTCGGGCGGTGACTGATTGGTACAAGCTAAAACCTGAGTCGGTCCTGATCATTTATGATGATATGGACTTACCAGTAGGGCGTTTGCGTCTGCGCCTTTCTGGTTCAGCTGGAGGACACAATGGGATGAAATCCGCAATTGCCCATCTGGGTACCCAAAACTTCCCTCGCCTGCGGATTGGCATCGGCAAATCCAGTCAGAAGCCAGACACGATCTCCCACGTCCTAGGAAAATTTTCACCTCAGGAAACCAAGTTAATGTCGGAAGTAGTCCAACTAGCCGTTGAGGCAGTTGAACTTTCTCTTAAGCAAGGTGTAGAAAAGGCCATGAGTCTCTACAATAATCGGAATTTGGCAACTATAGCAAAGGGAACAGGGAGTAGGGAGTAGGAAGTAGGGAGTAGGAAGTAGGAAGTAGGGAGTAGGGAGTAGGAACTAGGGAGTAGGAAGTAGGGAGTAGGGAGTAGGGAGTAGGCAGTAAGGAATTCGGAAGTCGGAAGTGGGAACAAATCCTGTGTACGTGATCGGTATTATCAACTCCACAGTTATAGCGCTATAGTTATAGCGCTAGGTTAAAATTCACAGAATCCGAATCATAAAATCTGATTAAGGCAGGAGATATCAGCTGATCCAAAGTGGACACTGAAGGCAATATTCAAGTTTTCCAGAGACGGGACTAACCAAGGTACGCTGTTTCTGGTTTGGGACTCGTAGTGGTTAAACAGAATCGAAAATCGCTTTTCTAAATAGGGCTTGACTTTAGCGCAGACCAATACAATCTTGAGCAATAGTCCAGTGGTAATGGTGGTTCCTATATTGCCAATCAAATCAACAAATGTATAGTGATGGGGGCGCTTAGGGCTTTCCACTACCAAAAAATTTAACAATTGAGTACAGGTGCGCACCACCATAAATTCATTGGGCGTTTGGTAATCCCATTCAGGCAAGGTGCTTTGCAAATGAGTATACAATCGCTGGTTAAACTGTTGCTTCCCATAGGCTGGGTCAATCGAGGCAATCAAATATTCATATAAATCGTCCTTGAAGTCTTTAAAAAAGGCTGTGTGCCGACTGTGGGTATGGAAACTACGAGCAAAATCTCGGTAGCTGTAAGACCCTTGCACTTTTCCAAAAAACTGCTTGAGAGCACTTGCCAACTCTCGTTCGGTCAGCAATGTGGGATTTGACACTGGTTGAATTATCCGTTTTGGAGTCGTGATAGCCCGATTTCGCATGACATGGGCGCATCGCACCTGATAGGTTACGTACTTAGATAAATCACAGTCAAAGCGCCGTTGAACCCTAGCTTGAACTTGCCGTACAGTTTGCTGATATTCCTGAGAGCTGTCTTCACTGAGTAAGCAATGTTCATATAAGTAGGGATACCGCTGAATCAAATTTGCCACTGGTTTAGAACCATTAGAGTATTGAGGTGTATCACTCATTACTCTAGACAGACGTTGCAGAGTTAGATATTGCTCTGTTCTTTTGAACAGCTGCATTAGTTCCCGCAGGCGTCTAGGAGCCCGAGAGTGAACCCTCAAAGGAGACGGCACATGATCAAACAGAGCTACCAATTCTTGGACTGCTCTTCTGGTGTTTGGTTTCAGATGCCAGTGATTGATCAGAATATGG
>NZ_JAAHHZ010000553.1:0-3244 GCF_010672005.1 Moorena sp. SIO4A5
CCGACTCCCGACTCCCGACTCCCGACTCCCGACTCCCGACTCCCGACTCCCGAATCCCGACTCCCGACTCCCGACTCCCGACTCCCTACTCCCTACTCCCTAAAACATGGATAATTCCAACTACTATTCCAACTACTATAGTTACCTTGGGCAGGATAAGGAACCAACTCCACAATGCCCTGCTCATTGATTATCCATCCTTGGGCTTCAATGATAGGTGATTTCTTCTTCGTTATTGGTTGTGCCTGATCTGGCCTGTTATACCCTAATTTCCTTTTTCTCCAACTCCGGCTTCTTCTTCTATTGCTTAATTGTGTAGTCCCTTGATCAACCATTAGCCGCAAATCCGGTACTACGACTTGACCCCGCAATACCCCAGCTGGGTTAGCGGGGATTCCTCCTTTTCCGGTAACTAAAAAACTATTGACGCTGTTTGCTGCACAATCGGTGATGATTTGATTGCTGGTATCCACTACATCTACAGGTAGCTTGTCTAAGGCTTGGGCGGGGTTAACCTCTGGAGTATTGAGAGTAACACTGCCATCAATACCAAGTTGGGATGAAGCAGTAATCTTACTACTGCGATCGCTAAAAATTCCAATGGCCGAAATCGTGATATTTCCCCCACGGCCTAAAATGGCATTGGCAGTGATGTTACTACCCTTTGATGTCACCAAAAAGTCAGTGGTGATAGTGATATTCCCACCAGTAGCAGTATCCCTGGCATTAGTCGTTATCCCACTGTTGTTCCGTAAGAAAATTAGTTTGGCATTAGAGAGGGTAATATTCCCTTGGTCTCCAGCAGAGGTTTTAGCATTGAGGAAACCATTGTCGAGCTGGATGGTATCAGCAGAGATGTCCAAGGTTCCAGCAACACCGGTACCTGTACTGCTCACCGTTACCAATGCGCGTCCGCTAGCGCTAAATGTCTTGGTATTCAGGTTAAGGGAACCCGCTTTCCCTGTTTGGGTTGCCCGAGATGCGATCGCACTAGCTGCTCCATCTGGGTCAATGCTGTTTCGTCCAACTCTCGCTAATCGCTCGTTGTAGGTAGGGTCAATACCAGAAAGAGTGATGTTCTCAGAAGCATTGATAGTAATATTACCGGCATCACCACCCTTGAAGCTAGAAGTAAAAATCTGAGCGCCATTGGTTAATGCCAGAGTGTCCACATCTAAGCTAATTTCACCAGCTGAAGCATCAGTCTGACTTTTAGCGGTGATCACTGCCCCATTATCCAGACTGAGAGTCGGAGTTTGAATGAAAATTTCACCACCAATCCCAGTTGCGTTGGATTCGGTATTGGCAGAGATAGCGCTAGAGAAGCCAAGGGTGGGACTGAAGCCAGACAGAGTAACCCTTTCTGTAGCATAAATCTCAACATTACCGGCATTACCTTGACCAGAAGTAGAAGCCCGTAATTCTGCTCCATCCTCTACCGTCAAGCGCTCAGTTTCTATGCTCAAATTACCCCCATTTCCCGTAGCCCTTTGGTTCACCCCTAGGATTAAGTTGCTGCGAAACTGACCATCAGGTGATGTCCCAATCACCTCTATTTCTTTAGCCTGTATCGATATAAACCCCCCATCACCCTGACCAGCAGTAGAGGTGTTGATACTTGCTCCCTCTCGTACTCTCAGACGTTCTGTATCAATGAAGATAGTTCCTCCGTCCCCTGTAGCTCTGGGTAGGACATCAGTAAACAAGCCACTAAAGGATGAGTTATTGTTTGAGGTCTCAACTAATAACTCAACCTCCCCGATTCCCACCACATCTACCTCTTGAGCCCGAATTGTCACAGTACCCCCATCCCCATCACCCAAGGTTCCAGAGCCTACCTGTGACCCATCCCGTATGATCAGACGCTGGGTATCAATAGTCAAATCTCCCCCATTGCCGGTCGCATCTGGAATCACACCAGTGGACAAAACGCTTTGGGATACATCAACGGTATCCGTCACTGTGATAGTTACATCTCCAGCATTTCCTGTCCGTGCCGCAACTGCTAATATGTCTGCATCATTCGTGGAAAAGTTACGACTGGTAAGTGTGATATCCCCACCGCCTCTGACACCGTAAGTCCTAACCAAGCTCTCGTCAAAAACAATATCCTCTGTTGCCTGTAAGCTGATACTTCCTCCCTCACCAGAAGTAGAAATAGTCTTGAGATCGTTTGTCCTAATGGTGCCATTGGTTGCATTCAGGGAGATGGAGCCACTATCAACAATCTGGGCTGATTCATCATCAAATTCCGCAAATGTAGGCATTTCTGCTTCAACACCAGTTAGGATAATGTTATATTCACCGATGTCAAAACCACTTCTATCTTCCCAACCGGCCAAAGGTAACTCACTGCCAAGCTGATCTGCTTCATCAATACTGGTAAAATCCCCCGTATCGTCTCCATCGGGAAATATATCTCCTGCCTCACTGACTGGTTCTACACCAAAACCACTAATGGCTAGATAGTAAATTCCTGGCTCCGTTGGGGTTAGGGGAGTGCCTGCTGGTAAGAGTGATTGAGCACAACCGCCACAGTCAGCGTCATCATCATTAGCATAAATTCCTATACCCTCTTCATCAAACAAGAATAACTGGGTGTCTAGCTCAGTCCCCTCAGTGGTGCGAGCAGAAAAAGTCCCCCCTCCAGTCAGAAAGATTTGGTACAGGTCTACATCAGTTTCTTCGCTAATCGCGCCAGATATGAATATGAACTCAAAGGGCACTCCCGGAGAATCACTAATAACTGTAGCTGTCTCAAGCACTTGTCCGGTATCTCTAACCGGGGGAATTGATGTATCAATGTTACCAACGGTTATATTCGCACCGCTAATAGCAATGTTCGTTCCATTGGTGCGGATGGTGTCAAAAAAGGTATCTTCCATCCGAAAGTCCCCTACCCCATCCCGGTCTGCATCAGCAGTAAACACCATTACTTCACTGCCTGATTTTAAGTTTAGCTCGTTATCCTCTAAGTCGTCGATTACTATATCATTGCTTGCTTGTAGAACAAAATTATTACTTCTTGAGAAATCCTCCATAAGGGTCTCGTAGAGAGTGGTAGCTGCGAGATTATCAAGCTGACTTAATGGAGTAGTTAGAATAGCATCCGCTGTGTCGGAATTATTGGCAATTTCAGGATTAATTTCATCTATGGCATCCTCTTCAGAGCCATTAGCAATGATGATATCTGTGGAATCAAGTAATAAGGTTCCAGCAATTCCATTCATGGCGCTAGTATCAA
>NZ_JAAHHZ010000554.1:0-3237 GCF_010672005.1 Moorena sp. SIO4A5
GTGCCGTAGGCAATCCCTCGCTACTAGCCGTAACTTGAGGTGGGCAAAAATGGGCAATCTATCAGTTCAATTGTTAAAGATATTTGTTTTGCCCAATCGACAAGATTGGGTTAAGGTAACGAAACCCAACATCATCGATCTCTGGAGAAAAATAGCATAAAATTAAGCAAGGGGCAACGATCTATGATCGGCGAGTCATAGCCATTACCCCGTAGACCGTAAGTTCGCGCTGCCCTGTAGACGTTGCCTGACCCTCGCCCATAGATCCAGGGCGTGTCCTACTCCCGTCCTTTTTCTGTAATATTATTACTGTAGTTCACTTCCACTTCCAGCAGTCCACTTTTTGAGGCGCAGGCTAACCCAGATCATTTGCTGGAGCGGTTCAGGTACTTCTGGGTGTAGTCCCTCTGATATGTCTTCAAAGGTTTTGATTGACCCAGGATAAACCACAACTAGCCATCCTTAGATAGAAAGTTTTCAGCTCACCCTTTTTGGACAATCCAAAAAGCTGACACATATGAAAGTTGGATCCTATTGCCGCAGTTCTTCTCTAGGGTTTCCCTCAAACCAGTAAATAAAGAATTCTTCTGCTGCGACTCTAGGTTAATGTAGGTTGAGTAAGTACTCAACAAGGCCAGATAATCATCGATGCTATAGGTAGGTTCGCAGAGTACATATTCCGATTTACAGTCATAAAAATAACCGGAGTCTATCACCTTCTCTACAAATTCGTTCAGCTTTTCTAACTGAGTTTTTGTATCTTCAGCATATCGTCTCAGAGATGGAGCATGGATCTGATAGACCTCATCCAACATTTGGTAAAGTTCAGGCTGAGGATGGGGTCTGGTATTCCACAGTATAATGAGTACACCATTCTGTTTTAAAGCAGCATTAACTTTGGCATACCCACTTCCAGGGGCAACCCAATGAAAAGCCGTTGCTGCTATAACCGCATCGAATCTCTGGGACTCTAGCTCCCACTCCTCAAAAGTAGTATTCTTAATCTCTACATTGGGATACTGGGCACAATTTTGTCGCGCTAGCTTACAAGCAGACTGACTTGGTTCTATACAGACCATTCTAAAGCCTAATTGCCCAAAGGCTTTAGTTACAGTTCCAGGTCCACATCCTATTTCCAAAATTGTGGCATCATCTGGGAATTGGGCTAACTCTACAGCCCGATCAACTATCGTTTGAGGATAGGTTGGTCTGGTTTTGTTGTAGGCATCTGCTACTGAATTAAACCAGGTCTTGTTTTGTTGTGACGTTCTGATATCTGCTACTAGCTTGAACCAGTTTCCGTCTTGTGACAAATCTTGCATAAATGGTTGCTTATTAATGATTGGTTGTTGTCAGGTAAGCGGAAAGATCACAATAATTTGACCCAGATACTTGATTCTACTGCCTAGGTTCCTTTGTTTTTGCCACTATCCCTCCAAATACTGCCATACCATAATACTTCCAAGGCACCGCCACCGAGGCAAATCCAGCAGTTGTCAGCATTTGCAAATGGGCATAAGTGGTGCTAAAGCGATCAGGACCAGAATAACCCTCAGAGATACTCGTTCCGAACTTAGCGCGAACTGCTGCTAGGGTCGTTCTCTGACTTTGCGCCCAATCCTCTTGCCTTTCCTGGTAAACTTGCTTGAGGGCTGGTGATTCTGGCAAAACCAGGTCAGCATTCCAAAACACGCCCCCTGGGTTGAGACTTTTCCGAATTCGCTGAAATAACTTCAGCTTCATCTCATCGCTAAGATGATGGATGGCAAAAGAGGAAATACAGACATCAAATTGTTCTGGTAATGATAAGTTGTCATTCGCCCAGTCACCAAAATCTCCCTCGTACGCTTTCCATCTATTGCTATATCCAGCCTCCTCAATTTTTGCACGGGCAAAGGCCAGCATTCGGGGGGAATAATCTAGCGCAATGACTTCGGCATTCCGACAGCGATCAAGGATTTTAAAACTCGTTTCGCCAGTACCGCAACCTAGATCCAGAATTCGCTGGGCAGAAGGAGGAGTACAACGGGCTAAAACATCCAGAATTTCCTCATAGCGAGGCATTAGCTGGCGAATACCACTATCGAAGTTGGCAGTATCTGCAAAAACTTCTCCTTGAAAAATCTCTTTCATCAAATTAATGTTGGTATCTATGACTACTAATATAGGGATTTGTAGAGCAATAAAGTATACAAGCAGTGTTTAATTTAATGTAAGGAACCTCAATACCCAACATTATCACTCTCGGGCATAAAATAGCAGAAAATTAAGCAAGGGGCAACGATCTATGATCGCCGAGTCATAGCCATTACCCCGTTGACCGTAAGTTCGGGTAGAATGCCTAAGCTTGGTAGAATGTCTTCTCCTGAACAGACTATGGGTAGGTCATCTCCCTGCCAGACCCAAATCTGCTGACGAGCGAAATCGATTAACCAGGCTAATTGTGTTCCATTACTGAGGCAATGAAGAATTTTGTTTTGCAAGTTTAAAGTGCTTTGGTCAGGGGAACGAATTTCAATCAGCCAATCGGGTGCTCCATCAAGGGGTCCGTCCTGATCGGGAAGATGATCCCAGGCAACGATAGCAATATCTGGTACTGGCGAGTAGGGAGGTATGATGCAGCGTAGCTCCTGTACCGCTTCAAATCGATTGGTTCGATCATTGATGTAATTAACCAGATTGCGTTGTAGGCGGGAGTGAAAGAGGGTTGGCATTGGTTTTTGGACTGCTCGCCCATCAATTAATTCCCATGCCGGAGAAGCCTCAATATTGGGTTGAGTGAGAAATTCTCGGAGGGCAATCCTTGGAATCGACTGGGTCATAGCTGCTTACAAAATTTCACCAGCTTAGTTTACACCAACCATAGTAGAGCCCAAATCTCCCCCAGCGTTGCGCAAGAGAAGCACGCTTCCCTTGCCGGATCACGGACTAACCCTTTAAAGATTAGCTTGCCTGAATGTCTTTCTCATCCGCTTAAAGTTCCACAGACCAAACATTAACCAGAAGGCTAGTAATCCTGTTGTTAGCAGTAACACTACCGATGGGCCAAATTGCACAATCAGTGCTGGTGCAGCAGCAGTAAACAAGCCACCACCTACTATTGGTTCAAAAAACAACTGTTTGTAGGCGAAACTCTCAAAAGCACCGGTATGGTTATCTGGGTCTACCATCTGGATCAACAAAATACCGTCAAGGGACAAGAGTCAAGCGACACCGCCTGACCCCTGACCCCTGACG
>NZ_JAAHHZ010000555.1:0-3232 GCF_010672005.1 Moorena sp. SIO4A5
TCTGGGATTTAACTCAGTATTAAACGAATGCTTACCTCTTTCATTCAAAAGCTGTTCGGGTAGCGCATTAGCTGATAGCTGAATTGTCCTTAACTTGGAGCAGGAGAATAACGAATTTATCAGCATCTTCTAGTTGCTGTTAAACGTAAGATGGGTTTACCCTGGGAATCAGTTTACAATACCTTGTAATTTAAGTTTGAAACCGGGAAGCACTGCTTCTCCAGATAACTCCTTGGGATTATCTATAATCTCAGTTTTTTGTCCTGAGCGATAAATTTCAACTCGTTGATTCTGAGGGTCAATCAGCCACCCCAAGCGCAAGCCATTGTCGATGTACTCTTGCATTTTTGCCCGTAGCTCCTTCAGACTGTCAGACTTTGATCGCAACTCAATTACGAAATCAGGACAGATTTTAGGAAACGTTTGTTTTTGTTCCTCTGTCAGTGCATCCCAGCGGTCACGTGACACCCAAGAGCTATCAGGGGAACGATTGGAGCCATTGGGAAGTTCAAATCCGGTAGATGAGTCAAATGCTTCTCCTTTTTCCGGGTTTTCCTCATACCAATTTCCCAATTGCCTGGTAATACTAAGATTTCTTTTACCGGTTTCCCATCCTGTTGGTGGATTCACAATCAATTTCCCCTCAGCAGTTCTTTCTAATCTCAGGTCTCGGTTAACAGTGGCTAATTGTTCAAACTGTTGGTGACTGACTTTGAGGTCTAAAGATGGTGGAACTATTAGCTTGAGTAGGGGATATAGTTGACTTGACATAACCGTTAATCCTTGGTATTGAGATATAACGAGGGAGCAGAAGATAAAGAACTCACTTCGGGGAATTACATTGGGATTCTGGGGAGTTTATCTAAGTCGCGTTCGCCTTTGGCGTGGCCTACGGCCAATCGCTTAATGGATATGGGTTTTTAGGGAGCGGCGAGCTAAGGCCGTGAGCCACGCTTACTGGCAGAGCCAGACGCTGCGCGTTCGCGTAGCCTGGCCTACGGCCAAACGCCAACAAAAAAAATCCTAGGTTAGTAGATCCCCATTTGATGGTATTTACCCTGCCTAAGAGGGCACTCTAGATAATATAGGATATCAAGTGTTATGGAGAACTATAAATACAATGGCTGAATTGGTTTCCCAACCTACATCAATCCAATCTGTCTACACATGGTACAGCGAAAACAAGCTTTATGTAAACCGTCGGTATCAAAGAAAGTTGGTTTGGACTTTGAAAGAAAAGCAAAAACTAATCGAGTCAATTATTAAAAAATATCCCATTCCAGCAATTTTAATTGCAGAGTTAGATAATCCTCCTGAAACTTATGAGATTATCGATGGTTTGCAAAGACTGCACAGTATTATGTCGTTCATAGAAAATGGTTTTTGTACTGAAGATGATAAAAAGTATTTCGATCTTCAGTATTTTCCAACAGCGAAGAGTCGAGCAGATGAAGGATCATTCAACCCGAACACCAAAGCAAAGTCATATCTTTCTCAGAAAGAAGTTAGCGTGATATTAGACTATAATCTGGCATTTTCAGTAATGCGTAATGCCACAGAAACTGAAGTCAATGATGTTTTTGACAGAATCAATACATATGGCCGTCGTTTAAGTGATCAAGAAAGGCGTCAGGCTGGTGTACAAAATGATTTTTCTAATATGGTCAGAAAAATTGGGTCCATCCTTCGGGAAGATCAAACTGAAACTGATATTTTGACTCTGGAAGAGATGCCATCTATCAGTATTGATTTACAAAAGACGAAACAGGGCTATACTGTTCAGGCTAATAATGTATTTTGGGTGAAGCAAGGTATTCTGAACTCAACGGATTTGCGAGATAGCATGGATGAACAATGTATCGCGGATATAGCTGCGTGCATTGTAGGTAAAAGAATGATTGAGCGATCAAAAGATGCTCTTGATAAAATTTATGAACAAGGAAGCAGTGAATCAGAAAGAATTTTGGCTGCTCTTAAAGTATATGGCATTAAACGATTTACTGACGAATTTAAATACTGTGTTGATCAAATTATTAGGATTTGCAATGAACAAAAATCTGAAAAACTAAGAGATATTGTCTTTGAAAACAACAAAACTAACTCTTGTCAATCTGTTTTTGCTATTCTGATGATTGCTTTACACGAATTAATTGTTAAAGAAAGCAAAGAGATAACTGATTATTCAGGTATCAGGAAAGCAATTTCTAACCTGGCTACAAGAATAGGCACAACCCGGAGGGCTAGGAAAGCTGAAGAGCGGCGTAAGAATGTCAATCAAGTTAAGGGATTAATTGGAGGCTTTTTTATTGAAAAAGAAAATAAAACACAGATTTATGATAATCCTTCAATAATTGAGATTGAGTCTATGTTGACTAGATCAGAGATTGAGCTACCTAACTATGAACTAAAGCAGGGACTTCTTTCACTTTCTCATCAGCGAACTGTTGATAACAAGCTTATTGACAAGGTGATCAAAACAATCTGTGCGATCGCGAATAATGGTCCAGACAAAACTGGAAAGGTAATTATTGGGGTGACTGATAAAAAGGCCGATGCCGATCGAATTAAAGAACTAGATAATATAGATTGTATAGAGATTGGAAAGCGGTTTGTTGCTGGAGTCAATCGAGAAGCTAAAGTCCTAGGTATATCAGAAGAAGACTACTTTTCAAAATGGAAAAATGCGATAAAAAATTCTGATTTATCTCCATCACTTAGGGATTCAGTGCTATCAAATCTGGATTTCAATTCATTCTATGGCTTAGGTGTTATTCTTATTAAGATTTTGCCGCAGAAGGAACTCTCATATGTTGGAGACGAAGTATACTGGCGTAATGGTGATGGGACTGAACTAGCAAACAATGCCAAACAGATTGCTATGTTAGCGAAGCGCTTTTAAGACTTATATAGGCTTAGGGGCGACATGGGCTCTAAAAAGCTTACTATAGCGTTTATCATAGCTATGAGGTACACATTATTTTTTCCCTCTTCCCTCTTCCCTCTTCCCTCTTCCCTCTTCCCTCTTCATTCTTCCCTGCTCCGAAGTCCCTGCTCCGAAGTCCCTAAAAACCAGAGATTTGTACCTCATGGGTATAAGACTTGCTATAGTAAACTGGGATATTATGACTATTCTCGCTCAGCAATTAATTGGTTAGTAACTTCCATGACTGCAGGAGGCAAGGTGAATCCGCCTTCAGATTTTTCCACTAGGGATCGCTGTCTGAGGGAGGCT
>NZ_JAAHHZ010000556.1:0-3229 GCF_010672005.1 Moorena sp. SIO4A5
CTAGTATTGAGCACTTGAGTATCACCGATGGCAGGCAACATATCGACTACAAGTATATTAGTCATCGGCACCGTACCTTGATTGGTGATAGTGAGCTGGTAATCTACCTGTCCCCCCGGAACCGTGGTGCCACTAGTGGAGAAAGTGGTATCGACCTCACCCTGAACTACCTTTTGTGAATCGAGGGTTGCGATGCCAGCTATTTCAACGTTTGCTGTTCTGCGACAAATCGTCTCATCGGTGATGCCATCCCCATCCACATCAACCGTATCCTGAGTTCTGCGGTTATTATTGTTGCAATCGAACACACTATCGTTGGACATGATGAATAATTCATTAGTCAACGAACCTGTACTCACGCCCTGCTCAACCACTGTATCGACATAGATTCTCAGCCACCTATTCTCTGGTATTTGGGTTCCTGTAATTTCCCAACGCAGCAACGTGCGACCGGTGCCGTTGTAGTTTGGAATGGCCTCGAAGTTGATGGGAGGGTCAGCGGGCAAACTACTCGATCCCCCATTGGTAAACCTCCAGGCACCCCCATACTCAAGCCCTGCTGGCAGTAAATCGGCAATAATGGGATTGACATAATCTGCGGTAGCGCTCGACTCGTTGCGAAACTGTAGCCGAAATTCTATGGTGTCACCAGGAGCATAGGGTCCACTACTAGTTTCGTCTCTTTTGTTTGGATTTACGATGGCTTGTAATGCCGAGATTTCTGTCTCTTGGCACTGTTCCAGGGGGTCTGTTGGTGAATTGGGCGTCCAAGTCAGTTGGGCACAGTTTTTGATCGTCTCCCCAATCTCGCGGTCAGGCTGAACCTCTACAAACAGTTTTGGTCT
Organism: Moorena sp. SIO4A5; assembly: GCF_010672005.1. Taxonomy (NCBI): domain Bacteria; kingdom Bacillati; phylum Cyanobacteriota; class Cyanophyceae; order Coleofasciculales; family Coleofasciculaceae; genus Moorena; species Moorena sp. SIO4A5. The sequence continues at coordinate 846 of NZ_JAAHHZ010000556.1, forward strand.
ATTACTGCCTCCTGTAGCTTGAAAACCGGTACATTGGTGTACTCGAACTCAACCCCTGTAATGTATTCCCCTGCTCCTAAGGTGATGTCCGTCCCAATGGTGAGGGTGGTGTTCTGAGGGTGTGAGGTACCGGCTGTCAAGGGGTTGAGATTAGTTTTGTAGCGGACAATCACATCCCCGGTGTAATTGTTGTATCTGCCTGTGCTAATTTTAGTGACTCGCACCTGATCTAAGAGGTTAATCCCATCCTCATTGACTTGATCTAGGTCGTCAGTGACTGTTAGAGTAGTAATCGGTACATTACCGGTATTTCTTGGGTCAAGCCGAAACTCAAATTCATTGCCAATAGCCACCTGACCCGAGAATGATTTAGAATTCAATGTGCCTTGATAGTTCGGGTCTGCAAAACCATGTTCAGCCTCACCATTTAAGTTCAACGGGGTGCCATCAATCAGTTCTCCTGTTGCGGCAGCTGGGTTAATCACAGTACTATTGGCACCACTAGTGTTGAAGGTAGCACTAGGATACTCAACAGAGACTTGTGCGTTGAAACAATTTCTGCCACTCTGAATACTGAGGTTACCGACATTCCAAGTGACAACCCCTGAGTTATGGGTACCCTCATTGGTAGCACTAAGAAAACTTGACCCAACCGGAAGAGTATCTTGAACAACGACATTTTCTAGGTTTAGACCACCCTCAAGATTCTGGTCGTGGCAAAGCTTAATCTCATAGGTCACTGGTGAATCAAGAGCCGGATCACCATTGCTAGGAATCACCCGATTTTTCTCCAATGTCCACTTGTTTAACGCAGCGTTTGAATCGATATCAGAGTTAATGTTTAGAGCATTGGAGGTGGCATTCTCGGTATTAGAACTTGTCCCTTCGGCTAGGTTAGTTGGTTCTATATCGTTTACAGTCGTACCGGGGGGAAACTGGACTCGAATCTCCAAGTTGACAGGGGAACCTGCTGGAATGGGTGAATTATACTCAACGGTAGCCAGTCCTGTATCCTCGTCATAGCTGACAGTAGCAGGACGTCCAGGAAGGATGCTGACATTGTTAGAAGACCAATCAATCTCAGGAGGGAGTTGGTCAGTAATCACCACATCCTGGCAGTCCTCATCCCCACTACAGGAGACCCGGATGGTGTAGATAAATTCTTGTCCTGATGGAACTTCCGTAATGATATTACCATCCGCATCATTAGCCACTTTCACCAACTGGAGTTGGGCATCAGCCCATACTGGAGTAGCGTAACCTGCGATCGTACTGACTAACATCACACTGCCAATCAGTGTATGGCCAGGAAACTGGCAAGGAAAAATTTTCCAAAGAGGATAGGGTAGGCTTTTTGAACCCAAATCGGGTGCGATCGCTTGGAGATAGTTCAATAAAGATTTCATGACTGGCCGCGATGAATAATGAGAATTGAGAAATTAAACTAAAGACGTTTTTATAGACAAATCCGGTATCGAGAGATTACTCAAAGGATAGGAATTAAAACACAAATAAACTGAAACACAAATAAACTTTATGGGCGCACGGTGTGTGCCCAATTGATTGTGCTTTATGCAAGTGATAACCCCCCATAGTTAGTCAGTAAATCTCCCTAGTGAGAACACGGCTTTTTCCTTAATTAGTAGTGCTATTTTTTGTGCGAGCAGACCTTGTCTTGATACAGTGGCTCATGGGTTAAACCCCCATGAGGCCACTGCATCGCTTTTAAGCTTTGCCTAAAACAGATTAAAGCGATCGCACCCTAATTTTTCGCTGGTTTTAACTCTTCTAGTTAAACTATTGTTATTGTCCTAATCTAGGATTGCTTCATTTAAGCTGCTTTTGCCTAGAGATAATTACTGAAATTTCACCTGAAATTTAAAAATTTTAAATTGGTGATATCCGTGAATTACACATCATCATGTTTACGGAAGCAGCTTCTTAACTGGAATAGGATTGACTTAAAAGTTGGAAAAAACTTAAGATCGGGATAAAAGAGGCAAGATCGGGAGGATGGAGAAGCAGAAGTGTTGAGTGGCTTCACAAAACTTAATATAAATAGTTATAGGACTTCTAGAAACCGAAAAATTGCTAAAAACATAGGCTCTCCCATACCTGTGGTGATCAGCTGTTAGGCATTTTTAATGCATAACAGCAAGGCAGAAGGCAGAAGGGATGCATCGCCCTCGTTATAGATTAACAACAAAAAGATGCACCGAGTCAAAACGCGGTGCATCGCTACTCCCTACTCCCTATTTCCTTTAGAGTCTAAAAATTCTCCCGATTCCGATTTGCCTGCTCCATCTTTTCTACAACCAGGTCTATGGGCATCATTCCCAATTCCCCAGCGGCACGGGTACGAATATTTAAACTGTTTGCTTCGA
>NZ_JAAHHZ010000557.1:0-3224 GCF_010672005.1 Moorena sp. SIO4A5
TAAAATTCATTCATCAGCACTAGGGTTCCACCATCGCTGACAGACCACAAACTAGCTACTGCTGACTTGACATTGGCGCGAACCGCTAATCCCGCAAAGCCTAACTCAGCCTCTTTATCCCCGATGGCAGTTTGACAAGAACTCAGCACCAATAATTCTACCACTGGTGAGTGCCAACGCAATTCAGTGAATATATCTAAAGTCAGTTTACTATTCCAAAACTGAATATAAGACTTGTTTGGTTTTCCCGCCTGGAAGTCTGAATGAGTTGCCAGGTGCAGGATTTGAAAATTCTTATGATATCCCAGTTGCCACTGTAGATTAGTTAGGGTAAAATCTTTATTGAGGAAAGATTTTCCTTGCCAGGGATATTGGGTGATAACAGATAACTCTACTGGCACAGCAGGTAAAGGATTGTGATCATTAAATTCTGATGCTCCCATAGCCAAAACTTGGGAATTTTTCAGGTCGGTATAGACAGTATCTGTTAATTTGAAGGCAGGAATCAGGGCTAAACTATACTTTTCCACCAGAAACTCTTGGCCATCATGTAAGGCAGCAAAGGGCAAGTGGCGTAACCCCCCACCTAGACAAAAAATTAGATTGTTGATGCCTTGAGCTTTAAGGTCTGGTTCCACAGGCTCAATGATCCACTGATAGAGTTGTTGAGCTACTGGTAGATAATGTTTAGAGTGCCTACGAATAGGATTAGTAATAGTTTGGATAAACTCTTGCACTAGACTCAACAGAGCTTCCTTATTGGCTGCGGAGACACGCTTGTGAATGGGCTTACCTTCTGGTGTAATTAATACCAGCTCTAGTTGCTGGGGTCGCGGAACCATGTAGATAAGACCAGGCTTTTGACCAGTTTGATTGGTGATTTTGCCAAGAGTATCAGCAATTTCTTCCACAGTGATGGATTGGTCAGGGAAATTGATGTCTAGGTGATTCTGATATTGTTTTTCCCAAGTTTGTTCAATTAAAGGTACTGCTTCTACTACTTGGTTATTGTCCAGGGCTGTTCCAAAGTTGGGGGGATTAACAGCTGGTGATTGAGCAATAGTTTGAGTAAGAGCATTGGAGCCAATATTGTTAGACATTGGCTTAGTGACTTGTGCTTGCACCGAAAAAGCACTGATAGTTCCGGTGAAGTGTAGTGTCGCTAGGAACCAGCTAAAGCTAGTCGCTATTCCTTTCATAGTTACCTCACGGATAAAAGCAAAGGTAAGTAGTAAACGTAAGTATTTAGCGAACGCGCCCCGCGTGACCTACGGTCAATCGCGCTACGCGCACTTTACACGAAGGCACTTACCCAGTCAGCTTTGGAATCAAGCAAAACTTAGGAATTTGGCTGAAACTGGCCAGTAGATAAGTTTTTCTTGACAAATCTCCGTTTTTCGGATTATCCTGATTAGGATTAGCTGAAAGCTAAACGCTAAACGCTGAATACTTACGATTAGAAAGAGCAAAACTGACAGCAGATGGATTTTTGCTCCATCTGTCAGAATAGTCAATCTTTCTTAAAGCAATGAGTAATAGCAATCCTATTTAATGGGAATTAGGATTGCTGATTAGACTTGCTCTATAGTACTTATCCGCCTTGAGTTAACTATTTATGCAAGAAAGAAAATTAATTATTTAAGAAAGGTATTGCGCTATAGTAACTCAATCTTCTTCAGCTGCTTCAACCCCAAAAACACGGTTAAAGGATTTGAGAACCTTATATCCTGAATCAATCGACTCCAGGGGGTCTTTACGCAAGCGGTGCCGTAAACATAAGGTAATCACCCGGCGGATATCATCCACTGTAACTTCAGTTCGTCCTTCAAATGCAGCCAGAGCCTTAGCCGCACGATTAGTTACAATATCACCCCTGAGTCCATCCACATCCAGTTCTGAGCAAACTTCTGAAATATTCACCCGAAAGTCGTAGTCCATTTCTACTTCAGCAAGTCGCTCTTGAGCCATTACTATCTGTTTCTGTAACGCTTCTTGCTCAGTTTGGTGCTGTTCAATATATTGGTTGGGATTTTGATCAAACTCTCCCCGTTCTTCCACAATTTTGACTCGCAGCACTGGTTCTTTGACTGTACGGATTTCCGCGTGCATCCCAAAGCGGTCTAGTAACTGGGGTCGTAATTCTCCTTCTTCTGGGTTACCAGAACCTACTAATACAAAGCGAGCAGGGTGGCGAATGGATATGCCTTCCCGTTCTACAGTATTCCAACCACTAGCAGCGGAGTCTAGGAGTACATCCACTAGGTGGTCATCGAGCAGGTTAACCTCATCGACATAGAGGATGCCTCGATTAGCTTTAGCCAACAGTCCTGGTTCAAAAGCTTTGACACCTTCAGATAAGGCTTTTTCTATATCGATTGTACCACAAACCCGGTCTTCGGTTGCTCCTAACGGTAAATCTACCATGGGAACTTTTTTCTTGACCGTTGTCCTAGATGCAGCTGCTCCATTACCATTGCCCATCCAGTCAGGTTCCTGAGGGTCACTGTTGAAAGGGTCTTCAGCAACTACATCGATTTCTGGTAATAAATCAGCTAAGGCACGAATAGTAGTAGATTTGCCTGTGCCGCGATCGCCCATGATCATTACTCCCCCAATCTTGGGATCGATCACATTTAGGAGCAATGCCAGTTTCATTTCTTCCTGACCGACAATGGCAGTGAAAGGAAACACTAGGCGGCGAGTAGTCTTGGGCGCTTGGGCAGTAGGACTCACTGGGATTACTTTATTGTTATGGTTGATTTTTCTCGACGATTACTATTTTGCCATAGTGCGTGCCTTGAGAGTTGATCAGTCTTTTCCGTTTCGACAGGGGGTAATAATATACCCAGTTGTTGCATCTCCTAATACCCAATTAAATTCAGTTCCCCAATACCACCAGTAGGCTCCGACATAGGCGCAGATGATGCTATCTAGCTGGTCTTCGGCAGCTTTGAGGGCTTTGCCGGTAGTGGGGATGTGGGGGAAAAACGAACTGCAAAGACTAGAAGTCAGGGGCGAGGATGATAGGGAGTTGAGAGCAGGGGTAAGGGTGGGTAGGGTATCGAGAATATATTGACGAAGTTTGATTAGTTCAGCATGTGCAACATTTAACCTGTGCAAACCTACTTATCAGCAGGAATGACCTGTATAGCACCAGGTGAAAACCTGGTGGTTGTTGCCGACAAAGCACGAATCATTATGTTCCGTGCGCCATTCCAATCCCG
>NZ_JAAHHZ010000558.1:0-3218 GCF_010672005.1 Moorena sp. SIO4A5
TGTGCGGATTTTTCGGCATCATCCTTAAAAAGAACCTGGTTATGAAAATCATCTCTATGGATATCATGAGCACGGGGGTGATTGCCTATTACGTGTTGGTTGCATCCCGAGATGGTTTATTCACACCCATTCTTTCAAACGTCGAAAATAGGGCTTACGCAGATCCGGTGCCCCAGGCAGTGATCTTGACAGCGATTGTGATCGGCTTTTCCATTCAAGCCTTGATGCTAGTGGGTGTTATGAAACTGGCACGGGACAATCCTACCCTGGAAAGCAACCAGATCGAGAAGAATAATACCCCATGAGTACCATTACGATTCCCTGGATTGCCCTACCGCTATTTGTGGGATTCAGCATTTATCTGATCCCCAAACTTGACCGATACCTCGCCCTAGGGGTTGCCATGGTTTCGGTTGAATATGGGACACAGCTATTTCTCACAAAATCGCCATTAAGCCTACAGCTGCTGGATAATTTCGGTGTCACATTACTAGTTGATCAATTAAGCGCCTTTTTTATCTTGACCAATGGGCTGGTAACCGCAGCAGTAATCCTCTACTGTTGGCAAAGTGGTAAAACAGCTTTTTTTTATACCCAAACCATTATCTTACATGGCAGTGTCAATGCCGTATTTATCTGTGCAGATTTGATCAGTTTATACGTAGCATTAGAGGTAATTAGTATTGCTGCGTTTCTGTTGATTGCCTATCCCCGAACCGACCGCTCAATTTGGGTAGCCTTGCGCTATCTTTTGATCAGCAATACAGCCATGCTGTTTTATCTGATCGGCGCAATTTTAGTCTATCAGGCCAATCATTCCTTTGCCTTTGAAGGGTTGCGTGGAGCAACTCCAGAAGCTCTTGCCCTGATCTTTCTGGCACTGTTAGTCAAGGGGGGAATATTTGTCTCAGGATTGTGGTTACCCTTGACCCACTCCGAATCTGAGAGCCCAGTGTCGGCATTGCTATCGGGAGCTGTGGTCAAAACCGGAGTCTTTCCACTGTTGCGTTTTGCTCTGATTGTGGAGGAACTTGATCCCATCGTCAGGATATTTGGAGTGGGGACAGCGCTTCTGGGAGTAGGCTATGCCGTGTTTGAAAAAGATACCAAGCGTATGCTGGCGTTTCATACCATTTCCCAGTTAGGCTTTATCCTCGCCGCACCAGAAGTAGGGGGCTTTTATGCCCTGACCCACGGCCTGGTGAAAGGGGCGCTCTTTTTAATCGCGGGTATTTTGCCCAGCCGCAACCTCAAGGAACTGCAACATCAGCCGATGAATACCCAAATCTGGATTGCCCTGGCTATCGCTAGCTTCTCAATTTCCGGCTTTCCCTTGTTGTCTGGCTTTGGGGCGAAGGTGTTGACCATGAAGAATCTAGTGCCCTGGCAAGTTATCGGTATGAATATTGCAGCCCTAGGAACAGCCATATCCTTTGCGAAATTCATCTTTCTGCCCCATGGGGATAGCAGCCAAGGGCAGGTAAAGGTCAATTTTTGGTTAGCGATGATACTGTTGCTCGGTGGGCTGATTGCCGTCAATAGTGTGTACTACCAAGCATATAATTTTGCCAATATAATCAAACCCCTGGCAACCATTGCCCTTGGGTGGTTGGCATATTTTTTGATTTTCAAACGATCTGTAATCAAGCTGCCCCGTGTGCTTGAAGAATTTGACCATCTGATTGGGATGATGAGTCTGATGTTAATCCTACTGTTCTGGATGGTGTTTCCATGAGTACCATTACGATTCCCTGGATTGCCCTACCGCTATTTGTGGGATTCAGCATTTATCTGATCCCCAAATTTGACCGATACCTCGCCCTAGGGGTTGCCCTTTTTTCGGTTGAATATGGCACACAGCTATTGCTTACGGCAAAATCGCCATTAACTATACAGCTGCTGGATAATTTCGGTGTCACATTACTAGTAGATCAATTAAGCGCCTTTTTTATATTAACCAATGGGCTGGTAACGGCAGCAGTCATCCTCTACTGTTGGCAAAGTGGTAAAACAGCTTTTTTTTATACCCAGACTATTATCTTACATGGCAGTGTCAATGCCGTATTTATCTGTGCAGATTTCATCAGTTTATACGTAGCATTAGAAGTAATCAGTATTGCTGCGTTTCTGTTGATTGCCTATCCCCGAACCGACCGCTCAATTTGGGTAGCCTTGCGCTATCTTTTTGTCAGCAATACAGCCATGCTGTTTTATCTGGTCGGCGCAATTTTAGTCTATAAGGCCAATAATTCCTTTGCCTTTGAAGGGTTGCGGGGAGCACCTCCAGAAGCCCTTGCCCTGATCTTTGTGGGACTATTAGTCAAGGGGGGAATATTTGTATCAGGATTGTGGTTACCCTTAACCCACTCCGAATCTCAGAGCCCAGTGTCGGCGTTGCTATCGGGAGTTGTGATCAAAACGGGAGTCTTTCCACTGTTGCGTTTTGCTCTGATTGTGGAGGAACTTGATCCCATCGTCAGGATATTTGGAGTGGGGACAGCGCTTCTGGGCATAACCTATGCCTTATTTGAAAAGGATACCAAGCGTATTCTCGCCTTTAGCACGATTTCCCAGTTAGGCTTTATCCTCGCCTCACCAGAAGTGGGAGGCTTTTATGCCCTGACCCATGGTTTGGTCAAATCAGCGCTCTTTTTGATCGCGGGTGTTTTGCCCAGCCGTAACCTCAATGAACTGCAACATCAGCGGATTAATACCCCAATTTGGATTGCCCTGGCTATAGCTAGCTTCTCTATTTCCGGCTTTCCATTATTGTCTGGCTTTGGGGCGAAAGTATTGACTCTGAAGAATATAGTGCCCTGGCAAGTTATCGGTATGAATGTTGCTGCCCTAGGAACGGCAACATGCTTTGGTAAATTCATCTTTCTGCCCCATGGGGATGGCAGCCAAGGGCAGGTAAAGGCCAATTTTTGGTTAGCGATGATACTGTTGCTCGGTGGGCTGATTGCCGTCAATGGTGTGTACTACCAGGCATATAATTTTGCCAATATTATCAAACCCCTGGCAACCATTGGCCTGGGATGGTTGGCATATTTGTTGATTTTCAAACGATCTGTACTCAAGCTGCCCCGTGTGCTTGAGGAATTTGATCATCTAATTGGGGTGATGAGTTTGATGTTAGTGTTATTGTTCTGGATGGTGTTTCCATGATTGGACATCTAAATCTAATCTTACGACTGGTTATCTGGTTTTTGCTGACT
>NZ_JAAHHZ010000559.1:0-3209 GCF_010672005.1 Moorena sp. SIO4A5
CTTATCAGCCTAATCAACCATTAACACTCTTTTCTAAAACTGCTCACCCTGTACCGGATAAACGTTTGTATCGTAAGGGTAAACGGTTAGGCTTAACTGTCCAGGTTTCCCTAGTCGTTTTAACACTAACCTTGATGGTGTCAAGGGTGATGCTAGTTTTGTTAACATACGTATTTTCATCCCCAGCTACTGCTCACTAACTATAATGGTTAATGGTTAATTGACGATTAACCATTAACCATTAAAAAAAAGCAATCAACCATATTAGAAGTTATTAACCGGACTTCATATCATCTCATGTTCTGATCTAGAAGCTTTTTCACCTTCATGGTTGCTGAATCGGTTGTATAGTAGTCCTGATGATGATAATAGGAGCTAGTTGCGTAGTTTTCAACATCATTAGCAACAATACCTAAAAGATTAGTCCTAGAGGTTTTGAGTTCATCCAAGGCTTGCATTAGAACTGAGCGGTCAGTCTTGTTTAATCTGCCTACCAAGACCATACCATCCGTGTTAGCTGCTAGGAGGCGGCTATCGGCAAGTCCGATCACGGGAGGCGTATCATAAATAACTAAATCAAAAACAGCATTAAAATGCTCCATCAAAGTTCCCATCTTTGGTGCACATAGTAACCGAATCGGATCCTGTGCTGGGGAACCAGCAGTTAGCACATGAAGATGATCCCACATGGGCACTTGCTGGATGGCTCGGTTAGCTTTGATCCGCTTACTAAGGACATTACTCAAACCAAATTGATTGTTCAAACCAAAAATTTTATGTACCCGGGGACGGCGCAGATTTGTATCCACCAGTAGCACTCGCCGACCCATAGCAGCAGCCACTATAGCTAGGTGGACAGCAACGGTAGATTTCCCGTCTTCTGGTCTAGCTGAACTAATCACAATAGATTGGATTGGCTTATCGCAGCCCAGTAAGCCGATATTGCGATGGAGGAACCGGAAAGCCTCTAAAAAGGGAGAAGCTTGTTGCAGTTTTGGCGTTGAGTTATTTTTCTGATCCTTAGGGAAGCTAGGAACAAAAGGTATACCTTTGCGACTGGTTGATGAGTTGGTGGGCTTAAGTGCTTGATGGTAAGGAATAACACCAAGAAGAGGCAATTGGGTGCGATGTTTAAGTTCGTCGGGAGAGTGGAATACATGGTCTAAGCGCTCCATCAACCACCCTGTTCCTGCACCCAGTAATATCCCTGCGATCGCTCCCAAAATAATCTGAAGTTCCTGATGTTGCGGAATCGGATATTGAGGCTGTTTGGGTTTGAGAATAAGTTCCCAAGAATAAGGCTGGAAGCTTTCCTTAAGCGCCACCAGAGTGTCTAATCGTTGGGTTGTCTGTGTAAGTTTCTGCCGTAAACTGGTGTACTTTGGATCTATCGCCAACATCAGTTTCATGTCTTGCGCAAGACTTTCTTCTTCCTCGGCAAGAGCTTGTTGTCGTGCTTGCAAAACTGATATTTGGATGCTCTGATCTACCAGTTGTTGAGTGAGCTGCTGGTGAATTGAATTGGGTGATATCTTAGGAACATCTGTATTTGTTAGTTTGATCCCCAGTACCTGTTCAGCTTCAGAGCGTAACAGGGATAAGAAATTATACTTTTGCTGCTGTAGGGTCTTGATGGTGGGACTGTTTGGAGTATAGCGGCTTGACTCGATAGCAATCTCAGCCTCAACCTCTTCTAGGTGGTTGAGCATCTTTTGGTAGTAAGGGTTTTCAGCCAAAGTCACTTGAGCCAGAGCTAACTCCGAGGCGCGAGAGTCCTTGACCTGATTTGATGACAATCCTAGCTTTTGAGAAATGATCTGGTAGAAGGACTGAGCTTCCTTAAGCTGGATGTCAGTATCTAATTGCTGTTGCTTAATCTGGCTAATCTGAGTTGAAAGCTGCTGTTTTTGATGATCATAGTCGATTAACTTGTACCCTAGCTCCAACTTCAGCAGTTCTTCCTCCAGTCTGTCTACCTCTTGGCGTACTTGAGGCAACTCTCTATTTGCTAGCTCAAGGTCTTTGTGATGGTAACTTGCTTCTTGTTGGCGGGAGTAATTGATATAATTATCGGCAAGCTGCTTTAAAACAAAGTGAACTTTTTGAGGATCACTATCCCGGTAACGAACTTCTAAGACACTAGTTCCTTCAATATGTTTGATCCTCAGGTGATTATTCTTGACTAAAGACTTGTAGCTAGTTTTGCCATAGCGCTTGTTTATTTCCTCAATCACGGGAGTGATGAGTTTCTCACTACGCAGTACCAGCATTTGGGTTTTATAAGCCAAGGTTTCAAAACCTGGTGTCGATTGATTTTCATCATCATCCTGTGCTGTCAGAGGCTCCAGACTGAGTCGGAACTTGCCTTCATACAGAGGTTTCTGATTAGAGGTCCATAAAAAAATACTAGCTGTTATCGTAATTGCTACACCAGCAGCCACTAAAAAGCGACGCCGTATGATCGTCCAAATCTCCTCTAGCTTACGCCCATCCTGATAGTATTTTGAGTTTCTAGTGTGGTAGATGACGGGCTGTGAGTGGATATATTTACCATTCCCCTGTGGGAAAAGCTCTGATTTATTGCCCATCTCTATATGTGCCTTTTGATTTATTGGTTTAAGTTATGTTCAAGAGTAACTGAAGCTATGGCTAATCGCTCCCCTATCATACCTTCGGTAGTTGCCACTAACCATCAGCTCTGTAGTTAGTTTGTGTTAACAAACTAGTTTTTGACACTAGAACTGGAAAATTTTACGCAAAACTTATCAAATATCCGGATAAAATGAAGGAATGGTTAAGTTAGGGCAATAGTGTTTGCTGGTACCAAGTGACATTCATAGGTAGCACTATCTACCTATCTCCCCATTACCTTGTCGTAAGCATTCAGCCGTCAGCCGTGAGCTTTTAGCTCACGCTACTTGAGGTGCCGTCAGCTTATTTTTCAAGTAGCGATGCAGCGCGGTCTTGGGGAGCCAGTGCGGTCTTGGGGGTTCCCCCCATGAGCAACTGGCGTGGTTTCCCCCACTCGCGCTTTGCATCAAGACAGCGTGCGCTATGGGCATAAACTGTTCCCGTAGCGTGACCACAGGCCTTTAGCCTTTAGCCTTTAGCCTTTAGCCTTTAGCCTTTAGCCTTTAGCCTTTAGCTGATAGCTGATAGCTAAGGGAGAAAGTTACCACCACTCATGGGTGCCCGTACTTCTGGTTTGA
>NZ_JAAHHZ010000056.1:0-44286 GCF_010672005.1 Moorena sp. SIO4A5
CAGCATTGATAGGAGCGATTAACCCTAAGGAGGCTAGCAGTACACTAATTCCTAAGATTCTGAATTTCATAATTTCTGGCCAAATCTTGTTTTGCCTGTATTATGGCAGTGAAGTTCAAGAAATACCCAATATTTCTACCGTGATTGCTAATTACGTAAGCATTTAGCGGTCAGCGGTCAGCCGTCAGCCGTCAGCTAAAAGCTGACGCTATGGAAGCGTCAGCTGATGTAACAGAGATTAAACCAATGCTTACTTGCTTGATTCAAAAGCACCATCTGTAGCCCATAAGCTGATAGCTGATAGCTAATAGCTGATAGCTGATAGCTGATAGCACCTCAAGTAGCGTGCGCGTAGCGCTTAAGCTGATAGCTGAATGCTTACCTAATTACTACTGTGCGATCGCATTGATAAACTAACGCGCTTCAGTTTTTCATTTACTTCCATTACCCGCACCTTCACCACCTGTCCCACTTTGACTATCTGTTTGGGATCCTCTACAAACCGGTCAGCTAGTTGGGAGATATGCACTAACCCATCTTGATGCACGCCGATATCTACGAATGCTCCAAAGTTTACCACATTGGTGACAATTCCTTCTAATTCCATTCCAGGACTTAGGTCTTTTAGCTCATTTACTCCTTCTTTGAAGGTGGCGTACTTAAACTCAGCCCTGGGGTCTCGTCCTGGCTTTTCCAATTCCTGGATAATATCCTCTAGGGTTGGTAAGCCTATGGTATCTGTGACGTAACGGTTCAAATCTACTGACTTGAACCGTTCTGATCCTTGTTTAATCTTGGCTAGAGGTAACTGCAAATCCGATGCGATCGCTTTCACTACGGAATAACTCTCTGGATGCACAGCTGTGTTATCCAAGGGATTATCCCCGTTGCGAATCCTTAGGAATCCTGCTGACTGCTCGAAGGCTTTTGGCCCTAACTTTGGTACCTTAAGGATTTCCCGACGGTTCTTGAATGCACCTTGCTGATTGCGATAGGTCACAATATTATTAGCAATGGTCGGGGTAATCCCAGATACAAAGGTTAGCAGTTGAGCGGAAGCAGTATTTAAATCTACTCCTACATAGTTTACACAACTTTCCACCGTTTCATCAAGTTTCTTCTTGAGTAATTTCTGATCAACATCGTGTTGGTACTGTCCCACACCAATGGATTTAGGGTCAATTTTGACCAACTCAGCTAAGGGGTCTTGTAAGCGTCTGCCAATACTAATCGCTCCTCTGACTGTGACATCTAAATCTGGAAACTCCTCTCGTGCTACCTCACTGGCGGAATAAATCGATGCCCCAGATTCATTCACCATTACTTTAATTGGTTTGCGCTCCATGGTTTTGAGGACTTCCGAGATAAACTCGTCTGTCTCACGAGAGGCTGTACCGTTACCAATGGCAATTAGCTCGATCTGGTAGGTTTCGATTAAATTCTTAATGGTTTTGGCAGCTTGTTCGCGCTTTTGGCTGCCTTGATGGGGAAACACTGGCTGGTATGTGATGTATTTAGCTGTCTCATCCAGGATAGCCACTTTACAACCAGTGCGGAAGCCTGGGTCTATGGCTAAGGTTGGTTTCATTCCTGCTGGAGCAGATAACAACAGTTCTCGGAGATTGGCTTCAAAGGTTTTAATGGACTCTGCATCAGCATAGGTTTTGCGATCGGTACGTACTTCCGTAGTTAGGGAGGTTTTCATGAGCCGATTAAACCCATCTTTGAGCATGGTCTGGTAAAACTCTCGCAGTAGGGTAGCTTTGGTGTGGATTTCCTCAGAATCTAGGTAGGACATAACATAGTCTTCATCAAAAGAGAGTTCCAGCTTTATTACTCCCTCAGCCTCACCCCTGAGCAGGGCTAACATATTGTGTGGCGCTACAGATTTCACTGGGATTTGGAACTCCCGGTACATTTCAAACTTAGTGGTACCTTCGGGATAATCCTTTTTAATCCGAGACACGAATACTCCCGATTTCAGGAAATAATCCCGCAAGTACGCTCGTAAGTGGGCTTTTTCAGCTACAGCTTCCGCTAAAATATCTGAGGCACCTTGAAGAACGTCCTCTACCGTATTGAGCTTATGGTCTGGGGAAATGTATTTAGCCGCTTCTTCAGATAAGGATACTGATTTAACTTCCGGAGTGTTCATCGACTCAATCCAGTCCGCTAAGGGTTCAAGTCCTTTCTCCCTCGCCATGGTTGCCCTAGTGCGTCGTTTCGGTTTGTAGGGCAGGTAGAGGTCTTCCAATTCAGTCTTTTGCTGGCAAGCTTCGATCTTAGCCTTTAGTTCATCGGTGAGCTTACCAGCAGATGCGATCGCATTCAGGATTACTGACTTCCGTTGCTCAAGTTCCGTCAGATAAGTATGGCGCTCAGCTATAGTGCGTAGTTGAACTTCATCGAGAGAACCAGTCAGCTCTTTACGGTAGCGAGCTATAAACGGAATAGTTGCCCCTTCAGCCAGTAAAGACAGGGCATTCTCGATCTGAGTGGCGCTTAACGACAGTTCTTGGGCTAATATTTGAGGAATAGTGGTCATGTTACCAGGAAAAGCGGACATTAAACGGGATTTTAAATAAATTTAAATTAGCAAATTGAGAACGGTATAACCATTAATAATTAACAATTAACAGTTCAATTCACAACTAACAATTATGGTTTCTAGCTCTGAAGTGATCAAACCTACCCTAAGAGCTGATTCCTAAAGTAAATCTTAAGAAGTCTGAAAGCCTTGCTATGATTGTCTTTTGGGTATTAAATAGTTCATTTGTTCTATTTTATTGCAAGCCTTATCCTACAAGGATTACAGCGAGTTTACGAATCAGCTCTAAGCCCAGGTAGTCTCCGTCGAGTCCATCATATTGCTCTGAATGTGAAGGATATCCAAGCATCGCGCCACTTTTATGGTACAGTATTAGGTTTACATGAACTAACTGGAGAATAAGTGCCCAGTACCTTGCGATCGCTAGTCGAAGCCGGAAAAGTCACTAACTTCGTTACCCCAGATGGCATTGTTGTGGATTTGTTTTCCGAGCCAGACCTATCACCACCCGATCCAGACCCCCATCGTGGCTTTAATCGGGTGAATCATCTCGCCTTTGATATCGATCCTCAGTTATTTGACCAAGCCGTAGAGGTGCTAAAACAAAATCAAATTCCGATCGATCATGGTCCAGTAACTCGTCCTACCGGCAGAGGTATCTATTTTTATAAAATTCCCCACAAGCCGAAAACCCCGTGTTTTTAAACCGGGGATGAAGGGTCATAGTGGCTTTAGCCACCGTGAGGAAAGTCGCACTAGTAGTTGTCGATTTGTGCTAGCTGTGTTAGCATAATAGTACAACACAAGAGGTCGATTTATGATGATCATTCTTGAGTTCAAGGCCTACGGCAAAAAACATCAATATTTAGCCATAGAGGAGGCGATCAGGACAGTAAAATTTGTCCGCAACAGTTGCCTTAGGTTGTGGATTGATAATAGAGGCATATCAAAATACGACCTCAACAAATATTGTAGAGTTTTGGCTAAAGATTTTGATTTTGCCAGTGAATTGAACTCAACCGCTCGACAGGCTGCCGCTGAAAGAGCATGGTCATCGATCGCCCGCTTCTATGACAACTGCAAGAAAAAAGTCTCCGGAAAGAAAGGGTTTCCCCGATTCCAGAAGCATTGTCGCTCGGTCGAATATAAGCAATCAGGATGGAAGTTGTCCCCTGACAAAAAATCGATCACATTCACCGACAAAAAGGGAATTGGAAAACTTAAGCTCAAGGGTACATGGGACTTGTGGAGATTTGATAAGAAACAGATAAAACGAGCTCGGATTGTAAAAAGAGCCGACGGGTACTATGTTCAATTTTGCGTCTCAGTCGATGTAAAGGAACAATTAAAACCTGCTGATGCGACCGTCGGTTTAGATGTAGGTCTAAAAGATTTCTACACCGATTCCAGAGGCAAGACTGAACCTAATCCTCGTTTTTACAGGACTGGGGAAAAGCGGTTAAAGTTTTATCAGCGTCGAGTTTCCCGAAAAAAGAAAGGCTCAACCAATCGTAAGAAAGCAATTAATAGATTAGCTAGACACCACCTTAGTATAAGTAGGCGACGTGAAGAGCATGCCAAGAGACTGGCACGCTGCGTAGTCCGGTCTAACGACCTGGTGGCCTATGAAGATCTAAGGGTCAAAAATCTAGTAAAAAATCACTGTTTAGCGAAGTCTATTAATGATGCAGGTTGGTATCAGTTCAGGAAATGGCTAGAGCATTTTGGTCAAAAGTTTGGGAGAGTTACTGTCGCAGTTAATCCTGCTTACACTAGCCAAAATTGCTCTGACTGTGGTGAAGTCGTGAAGAAGTCACTATCAACTAGAACCCATATCTGTCAGTGTGGTTGCCAGTTAGGTAGGGACCATAACGCTGCCATTAACATTTTGAACAGAGCTTTGGGTACGGTGGGGCACACCGGAACCTGGGTCATCGACCCGAACCCTTGCGGAGAATTGACCTCTACTCTTCCTGATTCCGGTCTGGTTGAGCAAGTTGGCTCGTTGAAGCAAGAATCCCCGCGTCTTTAGACCGGGGAGTGTCAAGACCCCGATGGATTTATAGTTGAAATTCGCTGCGATGCGATTGAATGAGACGTAAGCAGTCAGCCGTCAGCCGTCAGCTGTCAGCCTTTGCAAAACGTTAATAGCTGTTCGCGTAGCGTGCGCGTAGCGCTAATCGCTGATAGCTGATAACTGATAGCTTCAAAATTTCTAACGTAAAGACTTCTGCTTTTTTTCAAAATACTGTTGATGATAGTCATCAGCTAAATAATAGTCCGAAGCTGGCTTAATTTCTGTGACAATATCCTTATCAAACTTACCAGAAACTTGCAGCTTTTGTTTTGACAGTCTTGCCAGCACTTCTTGTTCCTGATTGTGGAAAAATATCACCGATCGATACTGTTCTCCTCGATCAGGACCTTGACGGTTCAATGTAGTAGGATCATGGATAGACCAAAATACTTCAAGTAATTGTTCATAGCTGACTTTTTCCGGGTCATACTCCACCTGTGCCACTTCCGCGTGACCCGTTATTCTTGATAATACATCTAGATAACATGGGTTAGGAAAATGTCCGCCCATATAACCAACAGAGGTTGATACTACTCCCTTCACTTTCCGAAATGCTGCTTCTACTCCCCAGAAACAACCACCACCAAATGTCGCTTTTTCCATCGTTTTTATTCAAAAATTGCTCAGGATTTATTCATTATATAGTAGTTATCATTTTTTGAGGGAGTAGGGAGTAGGGAGTAGGGAGTAGGGAGTAGGGAATCGGGAATCGGGAATCGGGAATCGGGAATCGGGAATCGGGAATCGGGAATCGGTAAAAAATAATGTGTATATTATTATGATATAAACTGATAGCTGATGATAGCTGACATTTTGAACTCTAAACTATAAACCCTATCGTATTTTTTTTATTTGTAACAAAATGTTTTATGTTTAAAAATAGCCTTGACTTTTTTAGAGATATTATTAATAATAAAAATGTCTGATATTTCGATAATATTTCTGGACAAAAAGCCGCGCTTCCAAGTTGACAGACAAAGCGCGGCTTTATCCCCAGTCACAAGCTATGTGTGAGGTAATTCTATGATGCCAAAAAAACGGTCAGTAGATCATCTGGTTTACTGTCAGCGAGCTCTAGACCGGCTTGCCCAAATTGCTGAGAGCCAATCTAGACGGGAAGATTCCTATCTTTCTGCCATCACTGAGCGAGAGGAAATCTTGATTAACCTATACAGCAACTGCCGACTGTCCATGACACCCCAGGCGTTTTACCGCAAATGGCCAGTCAATCAAGCAGATATCGGTAACATCTGCTGCCGCTCAACTTACGCTGTAAATACCTGGCTGGCTCAAGGTGCTTGCTATAAAACTCCTAGTGCCGATTCTTTATACCATCTGGCTTTAATGGATTTCGTCTTAGAGAATTTCGAGGCAATTCCAAAGGAGTTATTGAATCGACTCTGCTCTAGGGTTGCTCCGTAAAGGGGTGTTGTCTGTTATAATTAATAATTTAGAATTTAGAATGGTAAATTCCAAATTAGACCTCTTGCATAAGTCTCATAAACCGTGGGTGTTGACAAGGCAAAAGTCAAAAGGCAAAAGGGATAGATTTTGATTTCTATAGATTCTAAATTCTTAATTTTACATTCTAAATTCTAGATTCGCGGATTCTACAGGACTTACGCATTTGCCCCCTAAATCCCCCAATTCTGGGGGACTTTGACATTATTACCCCCCAATTTTGATACCCCTGGCCAAATTAATATTTGTTTACACATAGGTCAACTGGTCGGAGCAAGAGCAGCAAAACGAGAACATCGGGTAGCGGCAAATGGGACTCCTCAGTTTGATAACTAATACAATTGTTTCAACTTATAGTCCCATACCAACTACGAACAAAGGATATTTTCCACATCTGCTCATCCTTTTGTAAACAAATATTAATTTCGCCAGCCGTATCAATACTGGGGGGAAGAGCATCGATAGCTATTAACATCCGAGTCAATCCTTCCTCAACTCTGGTAACTCTATTGACAACCTCTTCCATGGTCTGAATTCTCTGTTGATGGTCATTAGTAAGAGCTTCTACAGAACGGGCTAATGACTCCACCACTGCTTAAATCCGGTCTAATCTATCGTTATTGTTACTCACTGCTATAGGATTTCTAAATAGCTCATGAACACCAATACTAATTTAGTATATCATTTATTTTAGGAATTATAAAAAATTATTCCCGTTTTTTACATTAACCAAAATCCATTTATACTTGATTAAGTCTTGCCTGTTACCTGTTGCTTGTTGCCTTTACCTAAGAGATTTTGTTCACAACTTAAATACAAATGCTACAGCACTCGAAGTAAAGATGTAAGCTATCAGCTATCAGCTATCAGCTATCAGCTATCAGCTATCAGCTATCAGCTATCAGCTATCAGCCATAGGCCAACGGCTGACGGCTGACGGCTGACGGCTGTTCGCGTAGCGTGAGCTTTTAGCTCACGGCTGAATGCTTACGTAAAGATTAAGACATCTTTGTGTTCCCTACTCCCTACTCCCTACTCCCTACTCCCTTTCCTAATACCTTACTCACAAATCAGTTTTTTCCTACTGATAAGTAATTGAGGCTAAACCTTTTGTTTAGATGGGGAAGGTTTCAGCTTACGTTTGATGGTTGAAGCTAAGCCGAGAGTGGCAATGGTAAAGATACTTATACTATGAGTGGGTTCAGGGACAATCACCGGTTTCGCAGAAAAACTAATGGGTAACTCACTATCTTCTGGTCCCAAATTTTGAAAACCAGTGATAAATGGCGGTGCCGAAAAAACTTCAAAAAAACTAGGGGGCTGCAAAAAACTAGCGAAAAAGACATTAACAAAGTTTCCAGCTGAGGTGGAAAACCCAAAGCCGTCAGTTGTTAACTGATTAGCATCAAGACTAATTAAATTGTCAACTTCGAAAGGTTCGTTTCCCGGTGTAGAAGTACCAGTAGGTTGCAAACCAGTAATTGTTTCGCTGTTGCGCGTGCCAGTAATTTCAGAAATCAGGAAAAAACCCAAATCATCAGGAGTATCATTAGTAGTGAAAGTACCACTGGCTTCGATACCAGGAGCAGAATAACTCCAGTTCCAATTTAAAGCTGAAGCTGCCTGGGGTGCCACCAAAACTAATCCAGAGGTAGCAATCAGGAGTGTAGTAGATAGCAGAGTTAGATTTTTCATCGCAAATTTAGGGTTGAACAAAACTATACCAAAGGGAACAGGGAACAGGGAACAGGGAACAGGGAACAGGAACCCACCCCTAACCCCTCCCAGGAGGGGAACGGGAGTAGGGAAAAGGGAACAAAAATTATCACAATTCATTTAGGATTGGTATATCAGTTATGAGGTACGCTTTTCAACCTCAAAGTCCCCCTTATTAAGGGCAGGGCTGTTTCATTCTCATGAATAAATTGTAAATTCAATCGGTTGAAAGGCAGCTGGGGTGCTGGAGAGAAGGTTTTTTTAAGGTTAAAAATACCTTTTTATGAATAAAAATTCCCCCTATCTCCCTATCTCCCTATCTCCCCACCTCCCCAGCAATCGCATTTGAGTCCGACTTTGAAACAGCCCTGCTTATTAAGGGGGATTTAGGGGGATCAAGTTGTACCTTATGGGATATAGAATTAAATAATAACTCAATACATGAAGCCGCACAACATGATTATCCGAGATGCAGAAATAAGGGATCGTGAGAGCGTGCGCTCCTTACATATATCGGCCTTTCCGATCGGGGAGGGTGATATTGTGGCAGGTCTCGCTGATGACCTCATCTCCAATATTACCGAGCCTTGTACCCTATCATTGGTAGCGGTCGATGACAATGAAATAATTGGAAACGTTGCATATAGTCCTGTATTTATTGCCGAAAAACCAGATTTCCATGGGTATATTCTGGCACCACTTGCTGTTAAACCAGAATGCCAAGGTAATGGTGTGGGGAGTAAACTAATTGATGCTGGGATTAAGCGATTGCGTAGTATGAATGTGGATATTGTTTTCGTGTATGGTGATCCTAGGTATTATGAACGATTTGGCTTTAAAGCAGAGTTGGCAACACATTTCATTACTCCATATCCATTGAGTTGGCCTTTTGGTTGGCAGGCGCTACTACTTGGGGAGATAGAGGAGCCAGATGCTGCTGTTAATATCAAATGCGTAAAGTCTTTAAATAATCCTAAACTATGGTGATAGGTTGCTAGGATTGCTATAATACTTTCAATTAGGCTTTAAAACCCTAGTATTCTCTTTAGTTTGAGCCGATTTGCCAAATTAGATATTTCCAATAGATCCTCCAAGTTACCGGAAATAATGCAGGTCATGGGATGTTCCTCTCCCAACTGCTTGACAGCAATCTGTAGAGCCTGTTGGAAGAAGGTTTCGGCTTCCGAGTACCGCCCCTGAGTTGAGTACAGTAAAGCCAGGTTGTTGAGGCTTTGTGCCACATCTGGGTGTTGTTGACCCAGCAGGCGTTTCCTCAGCTCTAAGGTTTGCTGGTACATCGGTTCTGCTTCTTCGTAGCGTCCCTGCCTCCAGTACAGTCCTGCCAGGTTGTTGAGGCTGGTGGCCACAGCAGGGTGTTCTTCACCCAGCAGGCGTTTCATCAGGTCTAAGGCTTGCTGGTACAGGGTTTCGACCTGTTGGGATCCCCCCTGGCTAAAGTACAGATAAGCCAGATTGTTGAGGCTTTCTGCCACATCTGGGTGTTGTTGACCCAGCAGGCGTTTCCTCATCTCTAAGGCTTGCTGGTATAGGGGTTTCGCTTCTTGATACCGCCCCTGGCGTGAATACAGTAAAGCCAGGTTGTTGAGGCTGTCTGCCACATCTGGATGTTCTTGGCTCAGGAGGCGTTTCCTCAGCTCTAAGGCTTGCTGCAACAGGGGTTCCGCTTTTTCGTAGCGCCCCTGGCTCCAGTATAGTAAAGCCAGATTGTTGAGACTAGTGGCCACATCTGGGTGTTCAATACCCAGGAGGCGTTTCCTCAGCTCTAAGGCTTGCTGGGACAGGGGTTCCGCTTCTTCGTAGCGCCCCTGTTTTTGGTACAGTTTTCCCAGGTTGTTGAGGCTGTTGGCCACATCTAAGTGTTCAATACCCAGCAGGCGTTGGGTAAGCTCTAAGGCTTGCAGGTAAAGGTGTTCCGCTTCTTCGTAGCGCCCCTGGTTCTCGTAGAGTGCTCCCAGGTTGTTGAGGCTGGTGGCTACATCTGGGTGTTCAATACCCAGGAGGCGTTTCCTCATCTCTAAGGCTTGCTGGTACAGGGGTTCCGCTTCTTCGTAGCGCCCCTGGCTTTCGTACAGTGCTGCCAGGTTGTTGAGGATGATTGCTACATATGGGTGCTCTTGATCCAGCAGGCGTTGGGTCAGCTTTAACGCTTGCTGGTACAGGGGTTCCGCTTCTTCGTAGCGCCCCTGGTTTTTGTACAGATAAGCCAGGTTGTTGAAGCTGTTTGCCACATGTAAGTGTTGTTGACCCAGGAGGCGTTTCCTCAGGTCTAAGGCTTGCTGGTACAGGGGTTCCGCTTCTTCGTAGCGCCCCTGGCTTTCGTACAGTCCTGCCAGGTTGTTGAGGCTGCTTGCCACATGTAAGTGTTCTTGGCCCAGGAGACGTTTCCTCAGGTCTAAGGCTTGCTGGTAAAGGGGTTCCGCTTTTTGGTAGCGCCCCTGGCTTTCGTACAGTCCTGCCAGGTTGTTGAGGCTGCTTGCTACATCCGGGTGGTCTTGACCCAGGAAGCGTTTCCTCAGGTCTAAGGCTTGCTGGTACAGGGGTTCCGCTTTTTCGTAGCGCCCCTGGCTTTCGTACAGTACTGCCAGGTTGTTGAAGCTGCTTGCCACAGCTGGGTGTTCTTCACCCAAGCGCTCTCTAACCGTTAATAAGCATTCCTCATACCAAGGCAAAGCTTGTTCGTAAGCCCCTTGACCCTCGTAAAACCGGCCTAAGCCCACAAAAGGCCAGATTAAATCTTCGTCATTTAAGTAATTGTTTTGGTTAGTGGCAACTTCCACCAGGTGAGGGATAGCAGAGGTAATTCCTAAAATGTCTGACTGAGTTGGGGTCTTAGGAATCTCCTTTGCTATTGCTACGATAGCTGAACAAAAGCCCTGTTTTAGGTTTTCAATATCAGCTAACTGTTCTCCCTTGATACTCAAAAATTCTCTAATCCTTTCCTGAATTTGGTAGGTATTATCATCCAACTTCTGTAGTAAATACTTTTGAACTAAGATATCCCGATTAACGACCAAATCAAAGTCTAAGCTAGCAGCTCTAGCCGCCTCGGATACTAATGACCATGGCATAGGCGCTAAAGCAAACAAACTCAGCAGAGCAGCCATGGTTTGAGCTGAAGACTGTAAAGAATCCCAATTGAGTTCCAGCACAACATCTGTACCAGAGTCACCTTCTTGAGATTGCTTCTGCTCTAGGAGCAATAAAATTTCTTCTAGCATCATGTACTCCCTGGCTTTGAGTATAGCGCTGCCACATTGTATAACTTTAAAGGTATACAGCCAACGAATTGACAGATTGCTTTGGCAGTTTCTAACTCCTTTTCAACAAAGTCTTTTCCTACTAATTTTACTAATAATTCTAGAGCATCAGTTTCTGGTAATTTACCCAAAGCAAGTGATGGATAGGGTAACTCTGAGCTACGAGTAGTAATTAACACCCTAAATCGAGAACCCATGGGCGGTAAGTAGTTTTTAATTTTATCGATATCAGTGACATTATCAAACACCAATAAAACTTTACCTGGTTGCCACTTTTTCCAGCAATAAGCAAGTTGGCTAGCAATGCTGAGATTTTTAGGCATCGGAAAACCAGGAAAATCATTCACAAATGCAAATTCCGAGAGCTGGGTGACAATATCGACTCCCTGGAGATTTAACCAACAACAACCACCGGGAGAATTTTCTAAATTGTACCAAGAGTATTGAATTGCTAGTTCTGTTTTTCCTACTCCCCCCTTACCTATAATATCAGTAATTGCTACAATATTATTTTGCTGTAATAGCTGATGTAACTCTTCCAGTGGCTGGTGTCTATCCACAAACTTACAGGCTTGAGTACTGGGTATATTGTGGGCAACCTCAAAGGGATTAGGATGATAATCCTCCTGATCACCATTCCAACTGCGACGATAAAAATAGGTTGGTAGTTGTTGTTTATTTAAACTAGCAAATTGTTGCTTAACCTGTTCAGCAACTACTGCCATATCTGGCAGCCAGTCATGATGCTCCAAGGCTTTTCTTACGGTTTGGGAAAAGTATCCCGTTTTTGCGGAGGAGTTAACTCTGGCTTTCTCCCCTTCTCTCGTAGCTAGTAAAACAAACTGTTTACTGTCTTTCTTGGGTTGACCACTAGGAAACTGTTTCCCTCCCAAATTAGTTGGTCGCCCTTTTGACTCTAAAAGATAATTAGCACAAGCATCGACTATACAAATATGATGGGGAATTTTAAAAGCATCTGACCCTAAAAGCAGTAACAGGGAATTAAAATCTAGATTCTGCCAATTCGTTTTACTAGCATCAGCACAAAGTAGCCTGCGATTTCGCTCCGAAGTAATCAAACCATGACCTGCCCAAAATATAAACAGTAAATCTCCGTTTTTTTGGGACAGATCATTGGTAATGATATCAACTATATTCTGCTCGGTTGCTGGCTTTGACGTTATTTCAAAGTTATTAACCAGTTCACTATTTTCAGATAAAGGAGATAAACAGAGCCTGATATTATCTGTTGGCACTCCTTGTGATAACAACCAATCAGCAAACTTGATAGCATCATGAACGGGACCATTAACATTCCAGTTTGTTGGTTGATAGTTTTCAATACCGACAATCAACCCATAGGTTTTTTCTGGCTTAGCACTAATAGTCATGGTAACCTCGGGATAATTGCCTTCCAGGTAGCAGGGTTTGTCCAATAAGCGCTGTGAGCTTGGGGAAACGGTTGTTTACTGTCCACCAAAACATCCTGGACTTTATTAGGGAATAGAGTAGCACCAATGTAACTAAGGAAATCGCGTAAATCATAAATATTCAACCACTCCGGAAAAAAGTCGGGCAGAGGCTGACCAAATTCTAGGCTATATAAGGCATTAATTTCGTATAAAAACGGGGCTTGAGAACCCACTGTAATTAATAATTTTACTTGTTTTATTGATTGAGTCACCAGTAAATCAACACAAGCAATTCCTCCTAAACTATGGGCTAATATAACAACTGGTGGTTCAGCGTCTTCTATCGTTTTCTGGATAAAATCACGTATTTTCTGGCCGCGACCTTGATAGAGCATGATATCACAAGGGATAGGGAAATTTGCCTCAGTGATGGCAGCCCTCTTACTCATAACCCAAGCTGTAGCTGGACGCGCCAATAAGGAAAGTGGTTTTTGGAGCCAGTCACCCAATCCCAAGTCTTCCTCCTTACCCAAAGCATTACTTAGTGATCTCACCAGTTGATCACGCAATTCCCGATTAGGAAGTATGATGGAATTCTGATGGTGCTGCTGAGAGTCAAACATTGCCTGAGCAATAATTGCTCTTGCGAGAGTATCATAACAGTCACTATCTGAATCAGAGACTTGGTTTAATACGTCTTGATAAACAGCACTACTCGTAACATGGCGTCGTGCCTGATCAAACCCCTCTGCTATACCTGCTGATTCTAATTTTTCTTGCAATTCTCCACTAGGAATTAAATCCAGCAACCGGTAATTTAATTGATCACCAGGTTGCTCTCCAAAGGGATTACTATCACCACCAGTCCTAGGTTGTAAAGACAACAATCCCAACTCATAAAGGGGATTGCGATATAACTGCTGCCAAAGAATAATAGTTTGATCCTCTTCTTCTCCCTGATCCAGAGCTAAAGTAGCATCATATGGGGGTATCGAAACCCCTTTAGCATTGAGCTTACTCCCAAATTCCCCACCCCAACAGCAAGGAACAACGGTAATATCCGGACGTTGTTTCGTGACAAACCCCTCAACTATCCTAAAGGTTTGCTCATAGGCAGCTTGCCTAACCCCTGTGCCATGGACAAATACGAGAGTTGTCATAGTTTAGAAGATAGTTGATCAATATCTATATATTTTACCCTCAGCGGTCAGCGGTCAGCGGTCAGCGGTCAGCGGTCAGTGGTCAGCTATCAGCGGTCAGCGGTCAGCGGTCAGTGGTCAGCTTATTTTATTCAAAAGCTGAAAGGTAAGCATATGACCTACTTGAGGTGCTACTTGAGGTGCTACTTGATGTGCCGTCAGCTGATAGCTGATAGCTGATAGCTGATAGCTGATAGCTGATAGCTGACCGCTGTTCGCGTAGCGTGCGCGTAGCGCTTAAGCTTTAAAAAAAAAATCGGTCAAGTGTTGGTTAACCCCAATGCTTGACCGAATTCTATTTTGTAAACCTAATTGAGTACAGCTTAGCTGTTATCAAATCCAAACAAAAACTGAATCAAGTAATCCATTCTTGTCAAGTTACTCAGTAACTGCTTTCCAGCAAGTACATCCTAACTCTGTTTACATTATACTCCTCCACAAAATAACTTGCAAAAAATAACCTCCACAATTCCTGGCCGCCAGGGCGGCAAACCCTGGCAAACCCCTATCCTAGTCTAAGTACAAATACCGAATCAAAGTGGTCATAACCTCACCAGGATTTTCCGTAGGCTCCGGAGTGCTCCACTCATCGGGATAGGCGTATTTAAGGGCATAAATGGCATAAATAGTATGGCGAACTTGTTTAGGAGAACCGATCAAGATGTGCTTGACTTTCTTAGGTTTGCGACCTTGATTGTCAGGGTTTTGATTGTCATCGGAGTTGGGGTTAATGTTTTGATTCATGACTAGTTATTGTTTGAAAAGGTTGATAATAATAATTTATTAATAAATACATAAAATGTCAAGGGGTTTAGAAAATTTTTTTTATTACGAAATATGGAGATTGTGGAGAGGGTGGGGAGGGTAGTAAGTATGGTAATTGTGGGAAGATAAACTAGTTTTTATTTGTTTACATTTTTGATAAACTCAATCGTATATAGTTTGAACTTTGTGGGGCATTAGCGCGGTATTTTAGGTACTATTTTTACCTAAAATGAAATAATTTTACCCTCAAATTACTGAAAAATGCTATAATAAAATTAAGCATTTAAACCGAATAATTCTATGATTACAGTTACACGAGAAGAAATTGAGCAATTTCGGGATCAATTGGCAAATTATCCAGAGGCTTTGGCTGCCCTTAATGAGATAGAAGAAGAGGAAGGAGATTTGGAGTATGCGACTGAAATTATAGCTTCGGAAGCCGGAATAGAGAGAATAGATATACAAGAGAGTTGGTTGCAAAATTTAGCCAGGCGGTGTCGCCATATAATTTGTCAAGATGAATTTAGAGACGATCGACTCGCTGGAGTAACTACTGCGTTGGTTGCATCTCTAGCTGCATCTGGTAATTTGCCCCTGGCATTGGCGACTCCAGTAGCTATTTATATAGTTAAGATTGGAGTCAAAAGTTTCTGCAATGAAGAGGAAATAATAAACCCTAAATATTATCCATTAGCACAAGAATTGATTGCCGATAATCAAGGTAATATCCAGAAAGTATTAATTGATTTTCAGGACTATAAACGTTTAATTGAAAGCTTTGAAGATGAAGGACTATATCGTGCTATGATGGAAGTTAAAGATGAAACACCTTTAAGTTTGGAAGAAGCATTAGCAGAACTCGACAAAGAATGAAAACTGAATATCTTCCAACCTTTATTAAGGATCTTAAATCTCTGAAAAGCACCCCTTTTTATAATACGATTAAAAAGTTTACCTTTCAGGATATTATTTCCTGTCAAAATCTTAGGGATATCAAAAACATCAAAAAATTAAAAGGAGAAGATAATGCCTATCGAATTCGTGTAGGGGATTATAGAATTGGATTTTTCCTAAAAGGGGATACTATCATATTCTCCCGTGTTCTCCATAGACGAGAATTTTATCGTTATTTTCCTTAAAGCAATCTAAAATAGCAAAGGTAACAGGAATGCCGCCGACATAAAATTAATAGCGTTGCCTAAATGTGGGATGATTTTAATAGCTTTGTGGAATGGGCATCTTGCCTGTTCCTACTCTGATGGTGGAATGGGCATCTTGCCTGTTCCCACTCTGATGGTGGAATGGGCATCTTGCCTGTTCCCACTCTTATCATTATCGGGGAGAAAAATTAGTGGACAGCCGAAAATACGCCCCAGCAACCCAGCGCAACCGGGAAGCAATTTTACAAGTACTTTTAGAGATATTACCAGCCACTGGCACAATTTTAGAAATTGCTAGCGGTACCGGAGAACATGCTATCTATTTTGCACAACAGTTAAACCCTCGAAAATGGATTCCTTCCGATATTGATGCTTCCCTTCGTGAAAGTATCATCGCCTGGGCTAACCATTCCCCTAGCGACAACCTTTATCAACCCCTTGATATTGATGTCAGTCAGCCGGTTTGGAAAGTAGAAACGGAAATACTATCAGAAATACCAGATATTGTAGCGATGGTGAATATTAATATGATTCACATTTCGCCTTGGTCTACTTGTCTAGGATTAATCGCAGGTGCTGGTCGTATCCTTTCATCAGGAGATATTCTATATTTATACGGTCCCTACAAACAAGGTAATAAACACACTGCACTTTCCAATGCTGATTTTGACTCCTATTTACGACAACAAAACCCAGAATGGGGAGTACGTAATTTAGAAGATGTTGTAGAGGTTGCCAGTAATCATAATCTCATCCTTGAAAAAACTTATCAAATGCCAGCTAATAATCTTTCGTTAGTATTTAAACATACCTAAGTAAATAAAAATAATCGTAGGGTGGGCAGTGCGTAATATAAATTTCCAAGCCTGTAGTAGCTTTGATAAGCACTGCCCACCAACAGTAAATAAAAATAATCGTAGGGTGGGCAGTGCGTAATATAAATTTCCAAGCCTGTAGTAGCTTTGATAAGCACTGCCCACCCTACATCAACTACTCCCTACTCCCTACTCCCTACTCCCTTACGATCAAAATTGCTCAGGATCAATATTAATATAGATATCCTTCAACTCAGAATAGACATCCAAGGCTTCTGTGCCTGGTTCACGGGTACCATTACCGGATTGCTTGAGTCCACCAAAGGGCATATGGGGTTCACTGCCATAAGTACCGGCATTCACTACAGCTACCCCAGTTTGGACTTTCTCACAAAACCGTACTGCACGGTGGATGTTGCGAGTGTGAATCGAAGCAGTTAAGCCATAGGGAGAATCGTTAGCAAGAGCAAGAGCTTCCTTAAAGTCTTTGACCCGGTAGAGACTAGCAATCGGACCAAATAATTCACATTGAGAAATTTCTGCGTGGGGGTCTACATTCTCTAGCAGGGTCGGTGCCATATAGAAACCAGTAGCATGGTCAGGGTCCTTTAAGCGATCGCCTCCCACCAACACCGTTGCTCCTGCTTGCTGTGCCTGTTTCACCGCTGCAATCATGTTAGTCAACTGTTGCTCATTAATCACTGGACCAAGGTCATCCTGATCAGTCGGACCTAATTTTAATTCCTTAGTTTTCTCCACTAATTGGTCACGGAATTGATCATAGATGCTGTCAAAGACAATGATTCGACTAGCAGAAGCACAACGTTGACCAGCATTACTGAACACTGAGAGTAAGGTCCACTTGATGGCATTGTTCAAATCCGCATCATCACACACGACCAAGGGATTCTTACCCCCCAACTCCAGGGATACCCTGCCAAAGCGCTCCCCAGCTACCCGTTGCACAATTCGTCCTACTTCTGTAGACCCCGTAAAGCTAACCACAGCCACATCATTATGAGCAACCAAGGGAGCGCCCGCTTCTTCACCATATCCCTGAATAATATTGAGGACACCAGGGGGTAACCCAGCCTCTTGAGCAATTTGTCCAACTATCCAAGCAGTGGCGGGAGTGTCTTCTGCTACTTTTAATACCGCGCTATTGCCACAAACCAGTGCTGGAAAGATTTTCCAGGCTACATTAGCAATGGGAGTATTGGCCGCAATAATTAATCCAGCGACTCCCAGAGGTTGACGCACAGTCATGGCATATTTATTAACCACACCGCTGGTAGTGGTGCGACCATACAACCGTTGTCCTTCACTCGCGTAGAATAATCCTAATGCGATCGCACCGCCAGTTTCTCCATAAGCTGAACCATAGGACTTACCGGTTTCTGCTGCTACTATCTTGGCAATCTCCTCCTGACGGGCTTTCATCCCTAGGACAATCTCGTGTAAGATAGCACCCCGTTGTACCGGGGGAGTATCAGCCCAAGCCGGTTGAGCCTGTTTAGCTGACCTTACCGCTTGCTCAATATCTGCTGCTCTTGAGCGAGCCACCTGACATAGCACTTGACCATTAGTGGGGTCTAGCTTATCAAACCATTCTCCTGTGACTGCTGCTATTTGTTGACCATCAATCCAGTTCAAGACTTGGCTCGGTAAATAGTCTTGTGCCATTATTTTTTACCCCTTGAGGGAACAGGGAGTAGGGAACCAGTCTAATCTACCACACGGTAAAACCGCCATCGACTCGGAGTTCGATACCTGTGACATAGGCAGAGGCATCGGATGCCAGAAACACTAATGGGCCAAGTAAATCCTCAAACTCGGCCATCCGTCCTAGAGGAACGCGATCGCAAAATTGACCTTTGAATTCCTCATCCTGTCCACCCAATACTCCTCCCGGAGAAAGGGCATTAACCCGGACACCAAAGGGTCCCCAGTGGGTAGCAAAGTACCGGGTTAAATTCACCAGTGCTGCCTTCGATGCCCCATAGGCAGGGGGTTTCAAAAAAGGAGGGTCGCACTCCAGATGCTCATAAAACCGGGCATCGGGAGATACGCTCCCATACAACGAACCGATATTAATGATTGAACCTCGTCTAGCTTCCACCATCGGGCTACCGAAGACTTGGGTCACCTGGAATGCTCCCAAGACATTCACCTCAAACACCTTGCGGCAAATCTCTAGGGGGATCTCGTCCAAGCTATAGGTTGTCACTGGACCAGGAGGTTGGTCAATCCCAGCATTGTTGACAATCACGGCAGGAATGCCCATGTCAGTCAGGATGCGATCGCGGATTGTAGTCATGGAAGTGCGATCGCATATATCACCCCGCTCCAAACACAAACGAGTCTTGGGATAATGCCCTTGAAGTGTCTCAAAGGAGCTTGGCACCTGAGCCAATGGTAGGTCTATCCCCACAACCGTTGCGCCAGCATCCAGTAATGCCCGACTCCACACCGGTCCAAGTTTACCTAAGACTCCAGTCACAATAGCGATTTTGCCAGAGAGGTCAAAATAGTTCACAAAGCCAACAACACCCTACACAGCAACCTGTTCAACATTTTCCACCAACCCAGCCAACGTAATCGACTCATCCACCCTTAGGGGTTTGGTTAAGACTTTACCAATCACATTGTCCAATTCATAGGGGGGTAAACCATCCCCTGGGGATTTCATCGCGATATCCTCTGGCCTTAAAACATGTCCTGCAGGTAAATTATCCGCAGCCACCAGTTTTTTCCCCATCTTGAAGTAAGCAGGACGTTCATTCAGGTGTACTTTCTTCACCCCATCCCCAAAGGCTTGGCGAGTGCGTCTGAGGTCTCTTACCATCTTGCGCAACCCTGTCGGTTCTAACGAGAAAGCATGGTCTGTTCCTTTCATCGCCCGGTTCAGGGTAAAGTGTTTCTCAATCACACGAGCCCCGAGAACATAAGCCGCCACTGCCATAGCGATACCGTTGTCATGGCTAGATAGACCAATCACAATATCACCGAACAGTTCCCGATAAGTTTCGATCACCTTCAGGTCAAGTTCTTCAAAGTCCGCTGGATAGCTTGCCGTACATTGGAGGATACACAACTGGGGATTAATCGGCATAATCGCATCGTAAACCCGTTGCACATCTTCTAAAGTAGCTGCACCGGTGCTAACGATCATCGGCTTCTGGAATTGGGCAACATGTTTAATTAGGGACAAGCTCTTAAGGTCTCCAGAAGCGATCTTATAGGCTGGCATATCCAACTCACCCAAAAAGTCCGCACTCGGAATATCAAAAGCAGTAGAGAAAAACGTAATCCCTACTTCTTCAGCATACTTTTTCAGTTCCTGATATTCGTAAGCACCAAATTCTAGAAACTCCCGATGCTCACCGTAGGTCAAACCAAAACTATTTTCATGGTCATAAGGTCTGTCAAAAGCAGCTTTAGTGTAAAGCGTACGATTGTCTCGTTTTTGTAACTTTACCGCATTTGCTCCGCATTCCTTAGCAATCCGGAACATTTCTTTACACTTTTCCAAGCTACCTTGATGGTTATTCCCAATTTCAGCAATTACAAAGCAATCGCTATCATCATTAATTTCAAAGCCATTAATAGTCAGTCTTCGGGACATTTTACACTCCTACAACCAATAAATTCCTATCGGTTTTTCACCACTGTCCAATGGTTTACCATTAATTAGCTAGGATTTCAATACGTATTTATCTTTTTCTCAGCATTTAGCCGTCAGCCGTCAGCCGTCAGCCTTTAGCTGATAACTGATAGCACCTCAAGTAGCGTGGCACAGGCTTCTAGCCTGTGATTTAGTGCATTAGCTGATAACTGTTCGCGTAGCGTGCGCGTAGCGCTTAAGCTTACCGCTGATAGCTGACCGCTGATAGCTATCAGGATAACGGCTCGACTTGAAATGATCTCGGTCGTAGATATCCTGGACAATGTTGAATTAAGTGATAACTTTTACCTTGAGTAGTCATCGGATCAGTGATACTAATATACCGACTGGTCATGATATTGTGCCAATCCCGAGGGATGAGATTCCAGAAGATCGGTTGGTCTGAATTGTAGTGTTGATCAAACCCGATCCCTTTACGAAACAATGCCCAAAGATACTTTTTCAGTTGCCATAACCAACCTGCTTTAGCATACTTTGAGTACCGTTCCGCATAAAGGGCTTTATACTGCTTTTGCCTCTCCATCATTTGGGCATATTCTGGAGAATTAGGATCCGAACTCCAATTCCGGTAATGATGAATAGCAATTTTTTTAGTATAAACAATATCATGCCCTGAAAATAAAACTTTCGTGGTCAAATCCGGATCAATCCCATAATCTCGAAATACTTCACAGAATCCACCCACCTGTTTTAATACTGAAGTTCTCAGCACACCTTGGTTAACATTTAATACACCAACTACTGAAACACCACCGATGTAAGGGGCACTCACGAAGGGGCCTTGTTTATCCCTGACTTTCAGAGCTACCATCCCGATCTTCGGCTTTTCCTCAAGTATTTTTACCGCCGTATCTAGACCCTGGTTAACGATTACATTATCATCACTGACCCAACACACATAGGGAGTATCTACCAGTCTGAACACATCATTATAGGCTTTAGCTTGACCAAGCTTTTCGCCCACCAAAACCGGAATCACCTGTGGATTTTCCGATGCGATCGCATTTAAGTACTCAATAGTGCCATCATCAGACCCCGCATCAGTTACATAAATTTTTGTAGGGGTTGATGTTTGTTCAAGAATACTAGTAATACATTGCTTCAGAAGACTCAATCGATTATAGGTACCAACAACAACAGAAAGTTTCATGGTTCCTTCACTCCTCACCTTCACTCTTAAAAATTAACGTAAGCATTCAGCTATCAGCATTCAGCGGTCAGTGGTCAGTGGTCAGTTGTGGCACAGGCTTCCAGCCTGTGACTTAACTCAGATTAAACCAATGCTTACCTGTTTTATTAAAAAGCATCTCAAGTAGCACCATCTGTAGCGCATAAGCTGATAGCTGATAGCTGATAGCTGATAGCTTGCACAACCCTAACGGACATACAAACAATGGCAGAATAATGGCTGTCCAGACTTGATAGAATTAATTTGATTTTTAATTCCCGCAAATCGGTAACCTAACTCTACCAAACAGTCATGTACCTCTTCAAATAATGGTTGTTCCTTATACAGAGGAACAAATGACATTTCTACCAGAACACATCGCCCTAGGGAAAATAGCTTTTTTCCTCCCTTAATCACTTTATCTTCAACCCCTTGGACATCAATTTTTATAAAAACATCTCTCTCCAATTGATCAGACTCTAATTCTGACTGTAATAGGTCATCCAGGGGGCAAACCTTTACTTTAATTTCACTTTCTCCTGATGTCTGTGGAAATTCCTTCTTACATAGTTCGCTTATGCGTAACATCGAAGAAGCTGGCCCGTATGAATTCTCATAAAAGAACTCTTCTCCTTCATAATCCGACAAAGCCACATTAAAAATTTTTAGATTAGGAATCTTAGCCGCTTTTCCTTCTAAGTCTGATAGATAAGATGGCAATGGTTCAAATACATAGGTCTGTTTAGCATTGAAGTAACAGGCTAAAAATTCTGCAAAATCCCCATTATTTGCTCCAATATCAATCACCGTCTTAATCGAATAGGTTTCACGAACCCATCGCCATATATCCCGTCCTGGGTCCGGACTCGCTTCCACAATTTGTTTGTAGTCTGAAAGCCTTAGCAACTTTAAATTCATGGACGCTAACAGACGATTTACCAACCGACTAATTTCCTGTTTCACCGAAGCCATTTATTTATTTATTTACTCCTCGACAACTTAATAAACTAAGTTCATAAACTGGTCTGCTGTTCTAGTTTTGTCCTCATAGAACCTAGTTACTCGTCTCCGGAGATCCCGCTTATATCGATGATAATAAATTCCTTCCCATCGCTGCAAGTAAGCCTCTCGGTCATGGTCTAAAACAGCATTGTTAGTCTGGCGAACCGCTTCATTGCTATCATAATAATGTTCAACATAAGCCCCTGGACAATCTACAATCTCATAATTAAGCTCCCACATCTTTAAACAGAGATCCCCATCAGCTTTATAAAAGATATATCGCTCTTCATCCGCCCAGTCAACTGCTGCTAGCGCTTCTTTTAAGTACATACCATGATTAACAAACAGCTTGCCACCAAGGGTATGTTGTACATAGTATTCTTGATCCTCTGGCCAATTCCGAAAATAGAAAGCTACTCCCCCTATTTTGATGCCAGCTTTTTCCACCTCTTCAAACTTATCCAGCCCTAAATTAACCGCATTTGGTAATAGCAGACAATCATCACTGATCATCAAAATATATTTCCCTTTAGCTGATTTAAAGCCAAGATTCATAAAATACCCCCAACTGCGGCGCTTGAGTGGCTTTCCTTGGAATTCCCCTCGGTTATGTTGGATGATAGTAATAATATCTTTCTGCTGAATTAGCCATTCTAAAGAACCATCCGTTGACCCCCCGTCAATCACAATGATTTCATAGGGAACGCGAATCTGATTATCTCGAACACTTTGAATCGCTTTTTCCAGTAAAGGTCTACGGTTATAACTCCCTATCACCACCGAGACCATGCACGTTTTATCAGAGGTAACTACTGGTTTAGCTAAAGACTTTAATATCTTCAAACGACTCAATTGTCCTGGATTAGCTAGTCCTGGATTAGCTAGTTGAATAGGAGACTGAGTCAATGAGCCGTGATAAAACTTTTTGACTTGACGAAAAGGCTTAGCCAGAATTTTGATATAGTTCATAAGGCACTCCTGAACACACCTGTATGGAGCCATCACCAAGCTATTGAGCTTAACCTGATTTGGCCGTTATAGTGTCACCCTCGGGGATAATGATATCAAACTATCCCATTATTTATGTTATAATACCAGCTCGTTATGGATATATAAATCTAAAAATTTTTAGATTATCAAAGGGAGCAGGAAGCAGTGCGTAGGGTGCGTTAGGGGCGCGCCTTGCCATCATATTCAACGTCGTAGCCAGTAGCCCCGTAACGCACCACCAAAAGGCTCGCCCTGATTTTCCGCCTCTTCGCGCCTGGTTGGGATAGTCCGTCCGGAAATTGATCACGGGCAAGATGCCCGTTCCACCCCTGATGCCGGAAATTGATCACGGGCAAGATGCCCGTTCCACCCCTGATGCCCGTTCCACCAATCTAGACGCGATCAATTCCCAACCGTTCCGCTGGATAGATAAAAGGAGAACCAGACAAGATTCCATCACAGATAATATCCAAACCTGGATCTGCACCAGGAAGTAATTGCTCTAGGCTAGTAATATTCAGCTTCACGTAAGGATTTTCAGATATGGGTTCGGTAAATTGTAGGGGAATCATCCGTCTGAAAAAGAAATGGTAGGCGTACATCCTGGCTCGTTTAAGGGCATTGGCATCCAACCGTTCACCAAGGGGTAGCTGATCCAA
Organism: Moorena sp. SIO4A5; assembly: GCF_010672005.1. Lineage (NCBI taxonomy): Bacteria > Bacillati > Cyanobacteriota > Cyanophyceae > Coleofasciculales > Coleofasciculaceae > Moorena > Moorena sp. SIO4A5. The sequence goes on from NZ_JAAHHZ010000056.1 coordinate 23,936, forward strand.
GCACTGGAAATACTCCTCTGCGGTAGAGGGATCCATAGTAATTCCCTTATCTCGGATCCAAGCTTCACCACCAACGATCACCGGAATGCCTACACTGGTCAACTCTACTCCAGTTTTTGTCCCATAAATAATCACCGAATCGCACTGCTCCATCGCTGCGTAGGTACTCACAGGACTTTCTGGAGGAATGATGAAAATATTTTTAGGCAATTGAGACCAGACCTTCTTGATTTCTGGCAACAAGGGTTGGCGAGAAGGCAACGTTCCCCGAATCTCTGCCGGATGAATCCGAATCAGCAGTTGTAACTCAGGACGTTTAGCAAAATACTCAATCGTTTGGAGTACCCACGTCAGCATATTGGGAAAAGCATTAGCCCGATAGTGCAACTGGGCATCCCACATTACATTAGTGAGCATTCCAATCACTGGCTGGTTCAGGTCAAGCCCCATCTCCTCAGCATTTCGGCTAAATTCTTCATCAGGTTTTTCATGAAACCAAATCCAATCCCGAGTGCCCTGCCATCGACTTTTCAAATACTGTAGGATGTCATCTGTCATTGCCTCAGTCCAAGGCATGGTTTCCCAGGCATGGAGAGGCTCACTGAGCATAGTGTGATGATAAGTGTCTCCGTGGCTAAAAATAAAGCAACGCTTGCGGTAGGCAATAGTCCAGTTAACCACCCGCACTTGGCGTGAGCGACACACCTCACCAATGATGCCATGAGGTAAGTAGATGCCATGATTGAAGCAAGCAGCCTTAAAATTATACTTAGACAGTAGCTTACTGATAGCATACGCAGTCAGCAAAGCCCCTTCAAAATATCGACGCACCACGATTTCACTCTTGGGTTCGTTATCTAGATTCCCACTGGTAAAATAGCGCAACGCCCCAGCATAGGCATGTTCACCTATATTCCAGTTGCCCAGGCAATAGTTTTCAATCTCTGATAGCCTTACGTGTGCTGCAATTTGTTTGGCTTCTTGCCTATCAAGCCCAGTGAGCAGTTCACTAAAGACATGGTTCGTCAACTGCAACGGTTGATACAGATAACGACCGGTTGCGAAACAGTTTTGGCACTTGATCGTTTCTAAATCATAGTTTTCAATCCTTTCTTGAGGTGTATCCAGTTTTTGAAGATTGAGGCAGGCAGGCAGAGAATGGTCACACAGGAGAGTATGAACCTCTGCTCCTCTGAGGGTAAGGGCTACTGCTAGTAGACTTTCTGGTAGTGACAGTGGCGCTAATCCCCCTACGGTAGTTGCCATTAGCACCTGAGGTCCCTGGTGAGACCGTTGCTTGGCTTCTCTCCAGAGGGAGGGGTTAGTTTCGATAACAGGTCGCCAATCTAACAAGTTACTTTGCCCTAGTTGCCAAGAAAGTAAGGGACTTGGCTCTAGTTCGTCAGCACTAGTCAGAGACATATAATCAAGTCAGATACTTACTTCTCAAGGGATTATACCAAGTTCCTACTCGACAAATTTCCCTAAACTATGATAAGAATATACACACCGAAACAGAACGGGTGCGCTCCGGAAGCGAACGCGCCGTAACCAAAAGTGCGGGGTGGGAACACGACAGGGCGAATTTCTTCGCAGTATATGTTATGGTTCTAAAAATGCGCATCTAAGAACCAGTGGGGAGGCTAACTTGAATCCCTATATATATATTCGGTTCTATATCTTCGGTTCTATATCTTCGGTGTATAAATTATGACCTTATCCCTCAAGGCTAACACCGCACGGTGGCAATTCCAGCGCTATTGGGAGTTGCTGTATATATTAACAGAGCGAAATCTGAAGGGACGTTATCGAGGATCGCTTCTGGGAGTATATTGGTCTTTGTTAAATCCTTTGATTATGACAGGACTATATACAGCAATTTTCGGTGCTACCTTTGCCTCCTATTATGACAACTCAACCATTAACTATATTCTGGCTGCTTTTACTGGGTTGCTTGTGACTAACTTTTTCTCCGCTTCAACCAACCAAGCATTAGTCAGTGTAGTTGGCAATGGTGCCCTGTTGAATAAAGTTCGTTTACCAATAAGTGTCTTTCCGGTTTCAACCATTGCTGCTAATGTGTTTCAGTTAGCTGTTGGCAGCTTTCCTCTCCTAGCTATTGTCACGTTGCTTACTTCAAAAAGTGTAGTCAATTTGCTAGCGTTGAGTCTTCCGTTAATCGCCTTAATTTTGGTTAGTATCGGCATCGGGTTTCTCGTCAGTGTTCTCTATGTTTTCTTTAGGGATTTACCTTATTTCTATGAATTAGTATGCTTTGTGATCTGGATTAGCTCTCCAGTCTTTTATCCAGCAGCAATTGTCCCAGAGGCGGTTAGACCCTTTTTGTTTTTAAATCCTTTATTGCCGATTATTGAAAGCATTCGACAGATTTCTTTGTCAGGAGGTTTGCCAAATGTAGGGTTAATTGGACACTCATGCCTAAGTGCCATAGTAATTGTATCCTTAGGCTGGACTTGCTTTCGAGTTTGGCAGCCTCACTTCATGGATTTGTTATAGATGACAGAAGAAGTTATTAGACTCGATCGGGTTTCATTGTGGCGAAGAACCCAAGAAGAGTTTTCCTATGACCTCAAAAAAACTATAATATCATTTTTGGAGGGAAAATACCGCAAACCTTCCAGGAATTTAGTCCTTGATGATATTGATCTAGCAGTAAAACCTGGGGAAAAAATCGGCATCATTGGACCGAATGGTTCAGGGAAATCAACCCTACTTAAAGTTATCTGTGGAATCTTACAGCCGACAGGGGGTCAGGTATGGATAAGAGGTGAAATCGCTCCGATGATTGAACTAGGAGCTGGATTCGATCCCGAACTTTCCGTAGTGGATAACATCAAACTCTATGGCGTGATGCTAGGTTTCTCTAAACAAGAGATGAAACAGAGAACCCCATCGATTTTGGAGTTTGCTGAGCTACAAGACTACAAGTTAATGCCAGTGAAGGGATTATCCTCAGGGATGTCAGCGCGGCTAGGCTTTGCCATTGCCACTGATGTACAGCCAGATATTTTAATTTTAGATGAAGTGTTATCCGTAGGGGATCAAAGTTTTAGAATTAAGTGCCAGCGACGCATGGAAAGATTTTGGGAGGCTCATGCCACTGTTTTAGTGGTCTCCCATGATTTATCCTTTGTGCGCCATTACTGCAAGCGGGTGATTTGGTTAGACAAAGGCAGGATAAAGTTAGCGGGAGAGAGCAATGAGGTAGTCGATTGTTACTTGAATAGTGTTACCGAAGTGGTTTAACCTTAAAAAAAGTTAAAAGTTTTAAACAAACGTTAAAAGCTTAAGGTAAATGAAAGATGGTAATCTGAGCAGTTGGAATATAGTTAAACCCTATAGTTAAACCTGTAAAACCAGTATTATCACCCTGATAGTGATAATTCCGAGGAGGACGTGTGAGGATTTCAATTATAACTGTATGTAAAAATGCTGAGCGATTTATAGAGCGAGCGATCAAGAGTGTCGTCTCTCAGACCTATGAGGATATAGAGTACATTATTATTGATGGCAACTCCCAAGACAAAACTAAGGAGATTGCTCATAAATATAGTGATCAGATTAGCCGATTTATTAGCGAACCTGATGGCGGTATCTATGAAGCAATGAATAAGGGAGTTAGGTACTCGTCTGGTGAGTTTATTGCTTTTATTAATTCAGATGACTATTATCTTGATAAAAAGGTCATCCAAGATACCGTTAACTTCCTGTTGGCAAATCCCTCCTGTGATTTTTTGTATGGAGACCTAGAGGTTAGAGAGCAATCTGGGTCTACCATTTTAGTGAAACCTCCCTTGCCTGAAGACGTAGCTGATGAACTGATCTGTGGATGTTTGCCTCACCAAGCCAGCTTCTCCAGAGCTAACTTGTTTTTCTCTAAAATAGGGCTTTTCAATGAACGCTACAAAATATCATCGGATTATGAATGGTTTCTGAGGCTAATCCAGAATGAGACTGTGAAATTGTGTTACTATCCTCGGACAATCGCATCCTATTATGCAGGGGGACTTTCTAGTCAGTTAAGAAAATCTCTACCTGAAGCCCATAGTATTCAGAACCAATGCCCAATGTATAAAGATTCCTACTGGTTGAACAGAAGAATCCTAAAATATCAGGAATTCATCATTAACCTCAGAGAATGGCTTCAAAACGCCGAAAACGGTAGAAATACACTAAATTTCAACTATAAAGCCCTTGAAAACAAATATCAAGCCATTGAAACGGAATACCATGCCCTGAAGCTTGAATTAGAGCAAGCCCGGGCGAAAATTGCTCAGATTGCCAAAATTGCTGAGATGGAAAGCGGAATAAATCAGAATGGAAAAAGTGGTAATATCAAACTCAACTTGAAAAATTTGGAACAAGTCTGATTAGGATAGTACCTTAGACTAACAGATTAGACTAACAGGTTAGAAAGACTAACAGGTTAGAGGTTATCTCTTGCCAAAGTTATTGCCAAGTTTTTTTCAGGTTTGTGTGAGGAGCTGTGTCATATGCCAAGTAATAGGTCAAAATCAGAACTAGATTATGTGATTGCTCCTGAGATTAAAGACGATGATTTTTATAAAGCGATTCAGAGGATAGCTCGGGAAGAAGATATCAAGACGGTTCTAGAAATCAGGTCTTCATCCGGTGCGGGAAGCACCGAAGCGTTTGTGAAGGGACTCCGGGAAAACCCGTCTAATCCAGTGTTATTCTGTATGGAGGTTTCACAACCTCGTTTTGCTGAGTTAAAGGAACGCTATCGGCAGGACTCTTTTGTCAAGTGCTACAATATTTCATCAATTTCCCTAGAGCAGTTTCCTAGGGAATATGAGGTTAGGAAATTTTATCATTCCCATCGTAGCCCTCTAAATAATTACCCTCTTGAACAAGTCTTAGGTTTGCTTCGTCAAGATATCGATTATGTTAGGGAAATGGGAACCTCTGGAGATGGGATTGAAACGATTAAGCAAGAAAACCAGATCGAGGATTTTGATCTAGTCTTAATCGACGGCTCCAAGTTCACGGCTCAGGTTGAATTGGATCAGGTTTACGGATCAAAATTTATCCTACTTGATAATATTTGTACCTACAAAAATTATAGTAATCACCATCGGTTATTAAGAGATAAAAACTATAAACTGATTGAGCAAAATGCTTCTGTGCGCAATGGTTACTCCATTTTTGCTAAAGCGGATAGCCCTCATTCAGCTGAAAAGTCAGGTGAAGCCTCAACCCCTCTTCCAATCAATTTTTTTACGATTGTTATCAATGGTGAACCCTTCATTCGCTATCATATTGACGTCTTTAGTAAACTGCCATTCCGATGGCATTGGCACATTATTGAAGGTGTAGCGAAATTGAAGCATGATACTGCCTGGAGTTTAGCTACGGGTGGGTATGTCAGTGATGAAATTCACCATAATGGTCGTAGTATTGATGGCACCACAGAGTATCTCGACCAACTGATGGAACGCTACCCTGACCAGATCACCGTCTATCGCAAACCTGATGGGGTTTTCTGGGAGGGCAAGCGAGAAATGGTGAATGCTCCCCTTGAGAATATCCAACAAGAGTGTCTGTTGTGGCAGGTAGATGTGGATGAGTTGTGGACAACTGAGCAAATCTGTAAAGCCCGACAGATGTTCATCGACCAACCTGACAAGACGGCTGCTTTCTTCTGGTGTTGGTATTTCGTTGGAAAAAATTTAATTGTTAGCAGTCGCAATTGCTATACACAAAACCCCAAACAGGAATGGTTGCGTGTGTGGAGGTTTCAACCGGGAGCTGTCTGGGCAACCCACGAACCCCCAAGGCTAGTCCAACCGTCGTCAACTAATCAGTCAAATCAGTCAGCTAATCATGGGCAAGATGTAGCAAGCATCAATCCATTCCTACATCGAGAAACCGAAGCACAGGGACTGGTCTTTCAACATTTTGCTTATGTAACACCGGAACAATTGCAGTTTAAGGAGAGCTACTACGGCTACCAGAATGCTCTGGCCGAGTGGCAGGGACTACAGCAGCAGTCTGAATTTCCGGTTTTTCTGCGTCAACATTTATCTTGGGTTAAGGATGAAACCCTGGTTGAACCGGCGGATATCTGTGGTATAGTGCCGATTGCTCAGAAGGAGCCTGACGGCGAAAAATGGCAGTTTTTGCAACTGGAAGAATTTCAGCAACAAACTATGAAGATTGAAATACCATTCCCCCAAATTGTGGTTGATGGGGTATTTTTCCAATTTTTTCCTAACTCTGGGATTTCCCAAGTCTGGAAGTCTTTGCTAGAGGAATGGGCAACTAATGGCTTTGCTGACCATGTGATTGTTTTAGACCGGGCTGGAACGGCTCCGAGGATTCCTGGAATTCGCTATCGCCCTATTCGAGCTTACGATTACAACAAAACGGGAGCAGATGCTGACTTGTTGCAGGAAATCTGTGATGAAAAGGGGGCTGATCTATTCATTTCCAGCTACTATACCGCACCCCTATCTACTCCTTCTGTATTTATGGCTTATGACATGATTCCAGAGGTGATTGGTGCCAATCTTAACGAAGCAGGTTGGAAAGAAAAGCATTACGGTATCTTACACGCTTCACGTTATATTACGATCTCTGAAAATACGGCTCGAGATCTGATTAAGTTTTTCCCCCATATTTCCCCGTCCAAGGTAACGGTAGCTCACTGTGGGGTCAAAAAGGTTTTTTCCCCGGCAAGCGATGATGATATCAATGAGTTTAAGACTAAATTCAAGGTGACCAAACCTTACTTACTCTTAGTAGGAGAAAGAACTGGTGTTAATGGCTATAAAAACGCTATCTTTCTGTTCAGAGCATTATCTAAGCTGGTGGATAAGGAAGAGTTTGGGGTAATTTGTGTCGGTGGTAGACCTGAGTTAGAACCTGAGCTAGCTGCCCTGGCAGAAGGGATAACAACGATGGTTCTGCCCCTGAGTGATGAAGAATTAAAAGTAGCGTATTCTGGTGCGATCGCTCTGGTTGTCCCCTCTCTGTACGAAGGGTTCGGATTACCAGTTACCGAAGCAATGGTTTGTGGTTGCCCTGTAATTACCTGTCGTCACTCCTCTCTTCCTGAAGCAGCTGGGGAAGCAGCATTGTATGTGGATCAATCTAATGTTTACGAGCTGATTGATGCGCTCTACAAAGTTCAAAACCCAGAGGTTCGTAACCCGTTGATTGCTGATGGGTTTGAACACGCGAAGAAATTTTCCTGGTCAAAGATGGCCGATACCGTGGTAGAGGTTCTGGTCGAAACTGCCAAGACCATCAAAAATGATGGTACTGGTCTAGGTTCCCCCCTTTGGGGAGAATTCAGGAAGTTACAGGCTCAAATCCAAGAACAGCTACCCCCAAGTCCGTCCCCAATTCAAGTTCAGCCAACTCAGCTTCCGTCAGGAGATCTCGAACAGCAATTGATGTACGCAGAGGCTCAACTTCAACAAAAACAGCGGGCACTTCAAGAAGCGGGGTCAACTCTAGCGGCAATGGAGTCCAGTAAATTCTGGAAACTGCGGGTAGGCTGGTTTCGACTAAAACCTCTGTTAGTTCCAGTAGTTAGTCTAATTTTAGGGATCAACTTACTACTGCTATCTACCGCTATGTATGCTGATAGGACTCTAGTAAAACTAACCTCATTCGTTTCTCCTGTCCAAGGAAATCTATTCTTTTCTCTTGGCGGTAGTTTGTTGTCCATTGCACTAATGTTAGGTATGGTGGGCTATCTTGGCTATATGAAGCCTCAGGTTCTCCGCAGGGTCAGAATTGTCATGGGTAGTGGGGGATTAGCGTTGATAGGTTTGACGGTACTACAGAATATTAACCTGTTGTAGATAACTGCCTAGTTTTCCAAGTCTTAATTCTTAAGACCCTTTATTTTTATTCCCTCTCTGGGGACTTAATTAAAAAAAGGCTTTTCAATCCGGACTTGTGATCAGACGTAAGTTCGAGCTAATTTATCAACACCTCCCTACAACAACAAGATGACACAAACGTTAAGACATATCTGTTGGTGTGGAAATACTGAGCTAACTGAATTTTCCCCCGACTACTTGGCGTGCTCTCAATGTGGCACTCTAGTGTCAAAAACTGGTTTGAGGGCTGAGCAGCTCCGTATAAAGGATGATAACCATGACTTCTACGGTAAAGAGTACTGGTTGTCTTATCAGACCGAGCATTATGGTTTTCCTGATATTCGTCAACGAGCCCGTCAAGACTTACCAGAGCGATGCCTCTACTGGCTGCGTACTCTGATGGCTTATAAACTACCGCCAGCCAAAGTGCTTGAGTTAGGTTGTGCTCATGGTGGCTTTGTGGCAATGATGGGCTGGGCAGGTTTTGAGGCTATGGGTCTGGAGCTTAGCCCTTGGGTTGTGGAATTTGCCCAACAGACATTCAATATGCCCATTTTGTCAGGACCGCTCGAGGATCAGCAGCTAGAACCAGAATCTTTTGATGCTATCGTACTCTACGATGTCATGGAGCATCTACCTGATCCAGTGGCTACCATCAGCCATGGGGCATCTCTTCTCAAGGAAGATGGTATTTTCATTGTCCAGATGCCAAATTATGAAGAGGGTAAAACCTATTCAGAGATGGTTGCTCAAAAGGATCATTTTTTAAAGCTAATGCAACCTATTGAGCATATCCATCTTTTGAGTCGGCGAGGGGTGTCGCAATTCTTTAAGAACCTCGGTTTTGAGTTTCTGCAATTTGAACAACAGTTGTTCGACTATGATATGTTTTTCGTAGCTAGTCGGCAGCCTTTTGTTCCCTATACTGATGAGCAAATTAGTTACTATCTGCTCAAGAGTCAATCTGGGCGAATGGTTCAGGCATTACTGGACAAATCCTCTGACTTTAATAAACTCAAATTTCAGTATCAAAACATCCAAGTTCAGTATCAAACTATCGAGACTAGGCGTGCTGAACTTCTGAAGATTATTGAGCAACAGGGTCAAGAGATAGCTTCCTTGCGCTCTCAGGTCAGTGCAACTGTCACAGACCTCCAGCAGACTAAATCACAATTAATCCAAGCCCACTCAGACCTTCAACATACTCAGTCACAATTAAATCAATCAAACTTAGACCTTCAAGATACTCAGTCACAATTAAATCAATCAAACTCAGAAAATGAACAAACTCAATCACAATTAACCCAAATACACTCAGAACTTCAGCATACTCAATCACAATTGGCACAGTCACAGGAAAAAATTCAGCATTTTCAGCAAAATCAATTACAGCAGATTCAGAACCAACTGAACGAAGCTAAGGCTAAGTTGAAGGTAATTAATGTAGAAATTGCGGCCATGAAGACCAGTAAGTTTTGGAAATTGCGATCGCTCTGGTTCAAATTTAAAGGGTTTGTCGGTTTACCTACAGATAACGAATAAAATTTTCAATAATTAACGTCAGCTAAAATAGGAGTTTAATCATGGTTGATCAGCTGCTTGAGCAAGTTGTCAGTGCTAAGGAATCATTCAACAGTTATGAGACGGTAAAAGAAGCTGTTGAAACCATTGATGGTTTCCTAGTTCCTGGCCAAGAAGAGTTCTTATTCAATAAAGTGAAGTCCCTCCCTGAGGATGCTCTTATTGTTGAAGTTGGCTCTTATAAAGGAAGGTCTACGGCAGCTATGGCGTTTGCCTGTGTAGGGACTAATCGCAAGATCTACTGTATTGATCCATGGATAGGGCAATGTCACGACATACCAGAAAAGAGTGTCTTTGAGGTCTGGAAAGAAAACCTTGATAAATACCAACTGACTCCTTATATCAAATCTTTTCAGGGATATTCTTTAGAAATTCTGAAGCGTTGGGGTGAATTAACTGGAGAAAAGACGATTGACTTTGTTTTTATTGATGGTTCTCATGAATACTTAGATGTGCTGACGGATTTTGGGTTATTATTACCCCTGATGAAAGTTGGAGGATGGATGGCTTTTCATGATGTTGTTGAAACTTGGCCTGGATCCAACTATCTATGGCATGATATTGTCAAATTTCGTCTTACAGACCACGAGTACTCAACGACCCTTGCCTGTGGTCGAGTTAAAACGACTCAAGAACTCTCCAAGGAGTTACAAGAACTTCATGAGTTGCGGACATTGCTAGTTCAATCACAACAGCTTCAAGATAGCGGAATCCTAGAATTGCAAGAAACTCAAACTAAACTTCAACAAACTCAAGAGCAATTACAACAAACTCAAAAGCAATTGCAACAAACTCAAGAGCAATTACAACACGCCAACGCCAAAGTAAAGCTAGGTCAAACTAAACTTCAACAAACTCAAGAGCAATTACAAAATGCCAAAGTACAGCTAGTTCAATCACAACAGCTTCAAGAGAGTAAAATTATAGAACTGCAACAAATTCAAGACGAATTACACCACACCAAACTAGAAGTTGCGGCCATGAAGACAAGTAAGTTTTGGAAATTGCGAACGCTGTGGTTCAAATTCAAAAGGTTTGTTGGTATCCCTACAGATAACGAATAAAATTTTCGGCGTTGCTTAATGATGGTATAATTTTAATCTCTGTGACCCCCAATCTTGTTGGTCACGGGAGCAGGGGGATTTAAGCAGCAAGAGACTAATGCTTTCAATAACTCATCCTTGAGTTCAGCAACGCCAAATTTTCAAGGATCAACCTTAGGAAAAAACGGAACCTGGTGAAACTATTGACAGTGCAAAGGTTATAAGCCAATGAACTGTCAAAACTGCCAAAGTAATAAGCTTCTAAAATCCTGCTAACAGACCAGGGTCAAGTTTTTGCTCTACTGAATCTGTTTACGAGGAAAACTAACAATTTTTTGATAGTCTAAAGGGTTAAAAAACCGCTCAGGAGTAAAGGGAGGAGAAAAGGCATCATTGACTAAATCTTCACGCACATAAAATCCATTGGCAGAATATAATCCGCAACCTACTAACACCATCCCCTTACTGCGAGCTAGGTTATCTAAAGCTACAAGAGAAGCTCCATAAGCCGTAGCATTACCATCCCAGCGATAATTAGGGTCATAGGGCATGATCCATTCTTGAGGTGGTGGATAGGCAGGATTATGCTCTAAACAAACAACTCTAGGTTGTATAACCGAAATAGCCTCATAAACGTAATAGTCATTACTATCAATATCCACTGACAGAAAATCAATTTCTCCAGTAATACCACCCCTTTCAATTAAATCATTAATATTTTCGGCGTTAACTACCGCTTCGATAAATTTTAAGCGACCTTCCCCGATGGCATCTTTCTGATTGGCTGGAATAGCTTGTGCATAGTCTGGATAGGATTCTAGCCACAATCCTGTCCATCCCTTTTCTAAAAGATAACGACTATTGTTTTCTTCTCCTGTTTCTGCTCCAAACTCCACAAAAACCTGGGATTTTACACCAATTCTATTAAAAATTTCCTCTATAATGCCGTCTTCATCCGATTGAGAATATATCTTAAATCCAAAATGCTCTAACCTTCGTGGATCATCCCCTGCTTGAATCTTGCGGTCTTGTTGAATTTGTTCTATAACTGAATCCTGTTTATTCATGACTGTATTACCTTAAAACCCAACCAAATTTTTGGTCACTAGTTATCATTGGTTGTATTATACATTAAATGTACCTCACATCAATCTAAATACTACCGTGTTCGGGGTTTGATTAGCAACTGATACTGCTGAGAAACTTATAGCGGTGTCCAGGATTCATGACCTAATTGAGCGATAACCATCCAAAGTCAGTTGAGCAGTCTTTTGCCATGTTAAAAGCTTAGCACGTTGCCGTCCTTTCTCAATCTATAGATGCCCGGTGTTCTGAGTCTTCTACAACTATTTCCATAGTGTTAACTAGTCCATCCACAGAATCTGGCTCAAATAAACTAGCTGCATCTCCTACCAATTCAGACAAGGAAGAGGTTAAGCGGAAGATAACTGGACATTGGCATTCCATTGGCTCTAGGGTGGGCAAACCAAATCCCTCATAGCGGCTGGTATAAATTAGGGCTTGGGCGTTACGATATAGGGTTTTGAGTAATGAATTGAGCAGTCAGAGTTTTAGTTTTTCTATGGAATTACATGCTCAAAAGTGCTTGGATTCAATTATCTTTTTCCAGTATTTGCTTTAAGAATTGCTTTATTTTTATCCTTACACCCCCCCCGAGTCTCCGGATTATCTTAAAGGGATGAGAGTTGCTTCCCTTATCCAGTAGACTTTCTAGGAAACTTATCGCCCCCGCATATCTACGAGGAAAACTAACAATTTTTTGATAGTCTAAAGGATTAAAAAAGCGCTCAGGAGTAAAGGGAGGAGAAAAGGCATCATTGACTAAATCTTCACGCACATAAAATCCATTGGCAGAATATAATCCACAACCTACTAACACCATCCCCTTACGGCGAGCTAGCTTCTCTAAAGATACAAGAGAAGCTCCATAAGCCGTAGAATTATAATCCCAGCGATAATTAGGGTCATAGGGCATGATCCATTCTTGAGGTGGTGGATAGGAATGATTATGCTCTAAACAAACAACTCTAGGTTGTATAACCGAAATAGCCTCATAAACGTAATAGTCATTACTATCAATATCCACTGACAGAAAATCAATTTCTCCAGTAATACCACCCCTTTCAATTAAATTATTAATATTTTCGGCGTTAACTACCGCTTCGATAAATTTTAAGCGACCTTCCCCGATGGCATCTTGATAATTTTCTCTAATAGTTTTTGCATAGTCTGGCAAGGATTCTATCCACAATCCTGTCCATCCCTTTTCTAAAAGATAATGACTATTGTTTTCTCGTCCTGTTTCTGCTCCAAACTCCACAAAAACCTTTGATTTTATCCCAATTCTATTAAAGATTTCTTCTATAATGCCGTCTTCATCCGATTGAGAGTGTACCTTAAACCCAAAATGCTCTAACCTTCGTGGATCATCTCCTGCTCGAATCTTTCGGTCTTGTTTAATTTGTTCTATAACTGAATCCTGTTTATTCATGACTGATTACCTCACACCGATCCAAATATTACCGTCTTCGGGGTTTGATTAGCAACTAATATTGCTGACAAACTGATAGCGGTGTCCAGGATTCATGAGCTAATTGAACGATAACCATCCAAAGTCCGTTGAGCAGTCTTTTGCCACGTAAAAAGCTTAGCACGTTGCCGCCCTTTTTCAATCATAGATGCTCGGTGTTCTGAGTCTTCTACAACTATCTCCATAGCGTTAACTAGTCCATCCACAGAATCTGGCTCAAATAAACTAGCTGCATCTCCTACGACCTCAGGCAAGGAAGAGGTTAAGCAGCAGATAACTGGACATTGGCATTCCATTGCCTCTAGGGGCGGTAAACCAAATCCTTCATAGCGGCTGGTATAAATTAGGGCTTGGGCATTACAATATAGGGTTTTTAGTAGGGCATCATCACCCCTAAGATAGATGAAATTTTGCCTGATATGATGGTCTTCCATAACCCTTAATTCGGATTCCAAAAAATCACAGGAACCCCCAAAACACACTAATTTGAAATTATTCCGTAATTTAGGACTAGCAGCAAATGCTTTGAGGACTATTTCAAAATTTTTATATTTTGAACGAGTTCCCACATAAAGGAAGTAAGGCTGACTAAGGCAATTCTTTGGTAACTCAGATTCGTTAGCGTCTTGAATTCGACTTGCCCAATAGGTTACTTTAGTTTTTTCCGGATTAACTCCCAATAATTCTACTAGATCATTGCGGGTATTTTCGGAAGCTACAAAAATTAAATCGGCTTGTTCAACTAGCTGGTGCTTATTTTTAATTAATGGCTGAAACTTAGCTTGTCCTGATAAAAATTTTTCGGGAATCATATCATGGATCGTTATCACAAGTTTCTTAGGGTTAACAATCTCCACTAAGTCAGCATCATAGTAGGTAGGATGATAGATATCATACTGTCTACCGAATCTACGGACAAACCATTGAAAGGAGAGTTTATTGATAGTCTCATTAATAGCCTTACCTGTTGGAAAGGTAAATTTTGGTATCACCCCATATCCGGTGAGTTGATCGCGATACTCTGAAATATCATACCCATCGCTCTTGATGCCACGATGCCAATGAATTGAGCACTCAGAGTTGGGCGATAACTCTCGCATTAACTCAATAAAAATTCGGGATATACCACCAAATTTCTGGATGGCAAACATTTGATGGTCGTAGAGAATATCCACCGATTACCCAAGCCCCCGATGTGACAGGCTTTTTATAGAAAAAATATCAGGTTCTTTTAGTTGATTACTATCTTCCTGTGTCTGTAAATTATGATAGACTTTATTCAATTGATGTTCACGCTCTGAGCCAGAAACCATTAGGAATAAATTAGCGCTTGTTGCACTCCCTAATGTTAGTGCTGCTTCTGGAGTTGGTATAGATTTTAGTACTCTTGGGTTAGAATCCACGATCCAGCCCCGGAGGTTTTGATTGTAAAGATTCACCAGCGAGGACATCAATGCTTCCCGTCGCTGCTCATTTAGATTCTTGGCACTCACTTCCATCATGATCACTAGATTTGGTGAGCGCTGAATGGTTTCCATAGCACCATTTAATACCGCAAATTCGTATCCTTCTACATCAATCTTGATAGCATCTATTTGGGATAATCCCAACTCTGGAAGTATGGAGTCTAGACTACGCACTGGAATTCTGAGCTTTTCACGCAAGACAGACCGCTTAGTATCATCCATACCACTAAATGCGGATTCCTGGGTAATATAAAAGTCTGTTTCTCCATCTTCAGCACCGATGCATAGGTCATGGCAAGAAACTAACTGTTGTAAGTGGTTAACTTCTACATTCTGTTGTAAAAGCTGGTAGGCATCTGGGTTAGGTTCAAAGGCATGAACACAACCGCTGGGAGTTAATTTTGTAGCTGATGATACGGCGTAGTAACCAAAGTTTGCTCCTACATCTAGCACAATGGAATTGGCATCCAGCAGACCTAAAAAGAGTTGGGCATCAAAGTATTCTTGGTAATGGCCATAGTAAAAGTCACACCCCAGTCGATCCCCGACATCAACGTGGAATGTCAAGCCTGATGGCAAATTCACTGCTTGGATATCCCGGACCCCTGCTGGATGGAGTTTTTCTCGAAGCGATCGCAAAAACAAGGTGTAGGGTACCGCCAAGTTGGGAAAATCCATCGCCTGAGGCAGAAAATGGTGGAATACCTGAAGATAAATCTCCATCTTATCCAACTCATTTATGGACTCATGGCTAGGTAAATGCTCTTCCTGACTATCCATTAATTCGTAAACTCGTCTAGTTATTGTTTAGCAAAATTATACTTTGGTGTGACAATCTCGGGTGAGGGAACTAAATCACTGACTTGTAAGTCTACTGTAGATGCTAAAAATATTCGGCGTCTTTGGTGCTTGGTCTCCGTTTCCCAGAAATCTTCATGGTCTACATAACCCTGATAGTCGTATAGATAAGGAAATCCTGAAACTTGGAGCATTTTCAGCAAGCAGCTTCGGCTAGGAATCATGGCATGGTAGGTTAACCCCTGGGTTTCATTTTTGCCTTCTTCAACTAGATAGGTAACTGGTTCATTTAAGGGGACATTCATACTTTCAATAAATAACACTTTTTTGGTTAATAACTGCAAATTACGAATGACTTTGAATGGATTTTCTGTATGATAGAGCAAGCCGAAGCAAAACACTAAGTCTGCTCCAGCAAATTGAGACATCTGTGGGGTAGATTCAACATCAACCTGATAAAAATTAGCTTCAGTTACCCGTTTACTCGCTTCTTCAACAAGTTCTTGTCTCCCCTCTAAACCAATTACATTTACTCCCCAATTCACTAGCTTTTTAGAAAACCAACCAGGACCACATCCGACGTCAATGCAAGTGGTGAAACTTAATCCCTGATTGAGTCTAAGCTGATTGAGAATGTTTTCCGCTACAGCCCAGCGGGCTTGATTAATCGCAATATAGTAAGGTTCATCAAATAACATGGTTATAATTTCGATAAAATTATTGATAACAAACTTGTATAGCAAAGGGAGTAGGGAGTAGGGAGTAGGGAGTAGGGAGTAGTGAACAGAGGCAAGAGGCAGCTACCTCTACCCCCCTCAGACTACCCGCGCAGACTTCCGACACTTCCGACACTTCCGACACTTCCTTAGATTATGGGTATTCAACCGGACTTGATATCAGTCCCAGGGGCAACAGTGGAACTTATGACAGTTTTCCCTGATGCGATCGCGACAGATTCCGG
This sequence comes from Moorena sp. SIO4A5, assembly GCF_010672005.1. Lineage (NCBI taxonomy): Bacteria > Bacillati > Cyanobacteriota > Cyanophyceae > Coleofasciculales > Coleofasciculaceae > Moorena > Moorena sp. SIO4A5. The sequence goes on from NZ_JAAHHZ010000056.1 coordinate 40,210, forward strand.
TAAACTGAGGGGTGGTTTATCGTATGATCTAGTAGCAATGAAAATTGGGCAAAAAGTAAAAGTGTTTCGTCTAAGAGACCGGGTAGGCAACAACATCGCAAATAAACTGGGACAAATAGGCACGATCACAGATTATAAAATGACCGATGGCAGTGGAGTGGGCGTAACGGTGAAATTTGAGGACAACAGCTCTACCTGGTTCTTTGAGGATGAATTGAAAATCGTAGACTAGATTTTAATAAACGCGATCGCACCGAGGCACGAGACTTGCACTATGGCACGGATTCTAACATTTCTGGGTAAAGGCGGCACAGGTCGCACTACTGTGGCAATTGCTGCCGCTAAGCAGCTGTCGAGCCTCGGTCAACGAGTGCTACTGGTAGGACAAGACCCAAGTCCTAGCTTTGGACTGCTGCTGGGGCTATCCCCAACGTCTGACCCGGTGGAAATAAGTCCTAACCTCCGGGTAGTACAGCTAATGACTACAGTACTACTGGAACGCAGCTGGGAAGATGTCAAAAAGCTAGAGGAGCAATATTTGCGATCGCCTACCCTAAAAAATGTCTATGGTCAAGAACTGGGCATTTTACCGGGGATGGATCATGCTTTAGCCCTCAACGCCCTTCGGGAGTACTACCAAAGCGGTCAGTATGACGCGATCATCTACGATGGCACCGGCTCTCAAGCTACCCTGAGAATGTTGGGAATGCCAGAAATTATCAGTTGGTATAGTCGTAGATTTCGCCAAGTCATGGCAGATTCTGACCTGGGCAAAGCCATTTCCCCCTTTATCCAACCAGTCACTAGCGCCATTCTAAATGTGTCATGGACGAGTGAGGACTTTGCTGGTGAATCAACGAATCAGGCCAACAATATGTTGGAGGAGGGAAAAAATGCGATCGCAGATCCCAATCGGGTCGCATCCTATCTGGTCACTACCGATAACCCCCTAGCCATTGCCACAGCCAAGTATCTGTGGGGTAGTGCCCAACAAGTGGGTGTTACTGTCGGTGGTGTGCTGGTAAACCAAACCCCGGTAACCCCAGCAATAGAATCGGAATTTGCCCCTCTAGTCGTTAATACTCTTCCCACTTCCCCACCAGGGGAAGATTGGCAATCCCTGATCGATGCCCTGCCAGATTTTAAACAGGCATCCCAGGCACCCAGACCTATGACTATCGACATTCCTGGTCGCAACGTTCGTTTATTCTTACCAGGTTTTAACAAAAAGCAGGTGAAACTCACCCAATACGGTCCAGAAGTCACCGTTGAAGCGGGGGATCAACGGCATAATATCCTGCTGCCTCCACAACTTAGTGGTCAATCCGTGAAAGGGGCTAAGTTTCAAGATGGCTATTTGATAATTTCATTCTAGGTAGTTGCTATGGCTGAAGAAAATCTAACTGAACAAAGTGCCAAAACCCGTCAGCTACTGGGTATGAAAGGCGCAGCTCCTGGTGAAAGCAACCTATGGAAGATTCGCCTGCAGTTGATGAAGCCAATTACCTGGATACCCCTGATCTGGGGGGTAGTGTGTGGTGCTGCTTCCTCCGGTGGCTACACTTGGACACTCGAAGACCTTCTGATGGCCGCCGCCTGTATGTTGCTTTCTGGTCCGTTGATGGCAGGGTATACCCAAACCCTGAATGATTTCTATGACCGCGAAATCGACGCCATTAATGAACCTTACCGTCCTATCCCATCAGGAGCCATCTCTATCCCCCAGGTGATCACCCAGATTGTGGTGCTACTCCTAGCAGGTATCGCTCTTAGCTACGGACTCGATGTTTGGGCTGGTCATGAATTTCCCACACTCACCTGTCTTACCCTAGGCGGTGCCTTTCTAGCCTATATCTATTCTGCCCCACCCCTGAAACTGAAAAAAAATGGTTGGCTGGGAAACTATGCTCTCGGTGCCAGCTATATCGCCCTTCCTTGGTGGGCAGGTCATGGCTTATTTGGTCATCTTAACCTGACTATTATGATTCTGACCCTGTTCTACTCCCTGGCAGGGTTAGGTATTGCAGTAGTTAATGATTTCAAGAGTGTGGAAGGCGATCGCGAATTGGGCTTAAAATCCCTACCGGTCATGTTTGGTGTTACCACAGCAGCTTGGATTTGTGTGGTGATGATTGATGTATTTCAAGCAGGGATTGCTGGTTATTTAATCAGCATTGATCAGAAGCTCTACGCTGCTATTCTCATCCTATTAATCATCCCCCAAATCACCTTCCAAGATATGTACTTTCTTCGTGACCCCCTGAAAAATGATGTCAAATACCAGGCTAGTGCGCAACCGTTTTTGGTACTAGGGATGCTGGTTGCTGGTTTGGCTTTGGGTCATGGAGCCATTTAAAATAGGGAACAGGGAATAGAGAATAGGGAATAGGGAAAAAATCCTGTGTACCTCAGGTGCGACCCGTGGCGAATTTAATTCGCCTCGCAATTAAACCCTTAAAAATAGGGATAAATCGGTATTTAATACCACAAAATGGATATTGACATTTCCTTAGCGCTAGAGTATAATAGAAGTGTAGAACCCAGCTCTAACGATGCCAAGAAAAGAAGGAGTAACAAAAAGGATATCGACTCAAGTCGTCCCTGTGGCAGGGATGACAAAGTCGGTTGAACTTGAATTGCTGCAGGTAATGAAAAAGCTGGGTATCGTCAGGGCTGAGTCCTACAACAAGCTGGGAAGTATTAACCATTGGGGACTAGATTGGAAAAAGGCGTACCCAGAAGTAAGGAGTTTTAGGACTCCCGAATCCCTGGGACTACCTTCAAAACTAATGGAATGGACGGTCAGTGATGTAGCGAAAGCAATCACAGCCCAACAAGCAGCTTGCACTGAGGCAGTTGTCAAAAGGATTTACAAAAGGTTCTCTGGTACATACAACCAAAAGAGAAGAAAAGAGCTTTGTAGACAGCTCAAAACTTTAGCTTTCCTAGAAAATCCTCTACTACACAGGTTCGTCAGGAAGGAATACCAACGTGGGCATTCTTGGGTTAAGAACCAAATAGTCTATCAACAGGGAGGTTATACCTGTAAGCAACTTTCTCGCAACACTTATCAGTTAGAGTTAGCTGGGTTGAGAAGAGGAAAAAGGAACAAGGTAATCGTTAGATCTAACCGAAAACTGAAAGGACAGATTCGGTTGATACATAATCACGTTTTGCAAAGATTTGAGATTCATTTTCTAGTAGACCATGGAACCGTAGAAATACCATCGGAACTCAAGAGTGTAGGAGTAGACAAGGGATACACCGAAGCTTTCTATGATTCGGATGGTCACGCACATGGGAAGGGACTGGGGAAAGAAACTACCAAGAAACAGAAACGAATATGTGCCAAGAATCGCAAGAGAGGGAAACTATGGGCACTTCATAGAAAGCTAGAGGAACTCAATCCATCTAGATCTGCTCGAATACTGAAGAATAATCTTGGTAGAAAGGCGGAAAATAAGCGATATAGGCAAGACCAATCGGAACTTAAAGCCATTATAGGAGCCGCTTCTAAGTCTCTTTTCAATGGTGAATCGTTGAAAGTTTTTGCGGAAGATTTAACACAACCAATAAAAAATAAACGCCAGTCCAAAACCATGTCCCGCAAACTGAATAGTTGGATGAAGGGGGAAATGCGGGACTCCTTACAGAAGTGGGCTAATTGGACTGGGTCAGTTGTCACAGAAGTCCAGCCTAGTTACACGTCGCAAATTGACTCCGTGACCGGAACCCTGTTGGGGGTGCGGAGCGGAGACAGTTTTACCAGATTCAATGGGGTCGTGTTGCAGGCTGACCACAATGCTGCATTGAACATCCTTGCTCGGGGTACGGACTTCGAAATTACTCGGTATATGAACAAGACCGAGGTTCAGGCAGTATTGTTGCGTCGTACCGCGCGTTACTTGAAAGGGATGGGACTTAGTTTGCTTGATGCAGTTGAGCTTGGCTGGATTGGGTAGGTCGGCGGGGTTGCCCCCGCTTCGCCCCCTAAGCACCGTGCGAACAAGTCTCCAAGTACACGGCGCACCTAATTCCTTTTGAACACGTTATTTTTGCGACTTGCTTTTCTTCGAT
>NZ_JAAHHZ010000560.1:0-3205 GCF_010672005.1 Moorena sp. SIO4A5
ATCTGAAGTTGGTATTAAATGTTGTAACCAACTTCTCTCAAGCGACATATTAAAATATTTTTGTGTTGGCGAGCTTAAATCATTACAATTGGAATCCTTATACCTCTGTGCCGATGGATTAAAAGACTCACATACTCTTGTCAACACTAATATTGTTGACTCTCCACATTTTGATTTAATGAAAAATCTTAAAAATAACAAAGATGTCATGGATTCTAGTTATGTAAAAAGAGTGAATAGAGGAATATTAGATTTTCGATCACCTCGCAAAGTCAACCATAATTATATAGCATTTCTCAAAACAAAATATCAAGAAAAAATGAATTCAATAAAAATTGGTAATTATGAACCAATCAAAGTATTTAATGTTGATGGGCGATACTTTATTGCTGATGGAAAGCATACCGCCGCTTGTTGTGCTCTAATAGGTGTCGAAGCAAAAGTCATTCATCTTTCCAAAGTAATATACGATAGTTTCTGGATTTGGGTTTATAAAAAAATGCTAAAAAACAGCAATGAATACAAAAAGAACATTGAATTTTTCAAGTCTGCTCTTAGAGATTATGCCTAGCTGGTAGTAATTTTTAAGTGAGACGTACATCTGTTGAATAAGTTGAATAAATAGTCAAAGAGCTTTGCAGAGGAAGATTTAATGTCCCTTAAACGAGTTGCCACATCTGGAGTAAAGTGGTCTTTAGTGTCCCAAGTCGGGCGGCAGGTGATGCAGTTTGTCACTACTGCTATCCTTGCCCGCCTACTCTCACCTTCTGATTTTGGCTTACTGGGCATGGCGATGATTGTGATCGCATTTATAGACCTGTTTAAGGATTTGGGCACCTCATCAGCAGTAATTCAGCGGAAAAATATTTCTGATGCACTTTTGCATAGCCTCTTTTGGATCAATGTAGCCTTGGGAATCTTAGGGATATTTGTTATCTTTGTTATCTCACCACTGGCTGCCAGTTTTTATCAGGAACCGAGGGTCACTTCAGTTCTGAGATTCCTCTCATTGAACTTTTTTATTTCTGGTATCAGCATCTTACAGAAAGCCATTTTAGAAAAAAATTTAGCATTCAATACCTTAGCCAAAATAGAAATTTGTGCGATCGTGTCTGCTTCCTTCGTTGGCATTGGTTCAGCTCTTCTAGGATTTGGGGTATGGAGCTTGGTCTACCAATCATTAGTATTAGTGACAGTAACAACAGTTATGCTTTGGGCTGCCACTAGCTGGAGACCAAAAATGATTTTTGATTGGAGTGAGGTCAAAGATGTTAGTAGTTACAGCTTGAATTTAACCGCAGCTAGTATCTGGCGCTATTTTAAGAGAAATGCAGACTACCTCCTAATTGGACGAGTTTTAGGAAGCCAAGACTTGGGATACTACACCTTGGCATATCGCATCATGCTTTACCCCTTGCAGAATATCTCTCATGTGATTGCTCGGGTGATGTTTCCTGTATTTTCCCAAATACAAGATGACAATGCAAAATTTAGAAGTGCCTATCTCAAAGTTATCGGTTTAATTGCTCTGATTTCTTTTCCAATGATGGTTGGTCTTTGGGTAGCTGCTGAGCCCTTTGTTCTGACATTACTTGGGTCACAGTGGCAGCCTGTCATTTTGCTACTGATGATTCTGGCTCCTGTAGGAATGGAGCAATCTCTGGGAACAACAGTAGGCACAATCTATAAGGCGAAAGGTCGTCCAGACCTTCAGTTTCGATGGGGAATTGTTTCTGGAATATTGATACTTACTGCTTTCGTGATCGGTTTGCAATGGGGGATTGTTGGGGTTGCAGTTGCCTACGTGATCGCGTCTTTTCTTTGGTGTTACCCAAGTTTTAATATTCCTTTTAGTCTCATTCATTTACGGATGCGTGACTTTGGGGCAGTGCTTTGGCGACCACTTGTTGCTAGTCTCCTAATGCTACTTGTGCTTGTAGGGCTGAAGTTTTTGTTACCCACCGGTCTAGCTAGTGGCTGGGTGTTAGGCATACTGATACCTATAGGAGGTATTTCTTACCTGTTGGCAAGCTGGTGTATCAATCGAGAACAGATACAGCAATTATTAGTCATGGTAGGGCTAAATAAATAAATGAGTATTCAGCTATTGGACAAGAGAAAAATTAAGGTTATTCATAGCTATCCCTTCTGGCTACCACAGACGCAAACTTGGATGTATAACCAAGTTCGCTACTTGCCTGATGAAGTAGAAAATCATATTGTCTGCGAACGCACAGAAAATTTGGAGCAGTTTTGGCTACCCAATATCCACACACTGAGTGATAGTTCCAAATGGCGCTATTTCTGGGATAAGGGTGTGCGCAAACTACAGTTTCGCCGTCACCTGGGATTTTTAGTAGAAGTTGCCAAACGGCAAGGTGCAAGCATTTTGCATTCTCATTTTGGTGATATTGGTTGGGGAGATCTAGATGCAGCGAAGCTAGCAGGACTTAGGCAGGTAGTGACTTTCTACGGTTGGGATGTTAATTCCTTGCCTAAAAGTAGCCCCCACTGGCAGAAAAGATATCAGGAACTGTTTGCCAAGGTAGATAGAATTCTCTGCGAGGGCCCCCATATGGCACAGTGCATCATTAATCTAGGATGCCCAGCAGATAAAGTTAAAGTTCAGCATCTGGGCATTAGTATCGAGGAAATTCCCTTTAAGCCCAGAGTCTGGAATACTGGTGAGCCTCTGCGTGTACTTATTGCGTCATCATTCACAGAAAAGAAGGGTATCCCCTACGCCCTAGAAGCCTTGGGGCAACTACAGCATCAGGTTTCTCTAGAAGTCACTATTATTGGGGATGCCAATAGTCAAGCCAGAAATCAGGCTCAAAAGAAAAAAATTCTAGCAACTATCGAGAAGCACAATCTCCAGTCAAAAGTTCGCCTGCTTGGCTATCAACCGCATAAAGTTTTATTTGAAGAAGCCTATAAGCATCATATCTTTCTCTCCCCCAGCGTCACAGCGAGTGACGGCGATACTGAAGGGGGCGCACCGGTATCTCTAATTGAAATGGCTGCTACAGGAATGCCCATTGTTAGTACCAAGCACTGTGACATTCCTGAAGTAATTATTGATGGTGTTACAGGTTTACTCGCAGAGGAACGAGATGTAGAGGGGCTGGTGACTCATTTACAACATTTAGTGGCTCATCCTAAGCAATGGTATGACCTAGTTCAGGCAGGGCGCAAGCATATAGAA
>NZ_JAAHHZ010000561.1:0-3203 GCF_010672005.1 Moorena sp. SIO4A5
AGGAAACAGAACAGGGAGTAGGGAGTAGGGAATAGGGAATAGGGAGTAGGGAGTAGGGAGTAGGAAGTAGGGAGTAGGGAGTCGGGAGTCGGGAGTCGGGAGTCGGGAGTCGGGAGTCGGGAGTCGGGAGTAGAATAGTTGGCTTTTAACCTAAGCTATTGATTATTGCCAATTAAGGTTAAGGTTATCGAATTTTCCTTGTTACATCATCTGCTGCCAATGGCTATATGATCAACGATACCCAGCTTGGTACAATGTCAGACTTGATTGACTTAATTAGTTTGCCATTGTGGCAGTACAGTTGACTAGGGATTGATTACTCAATTAGGAAAAGCGATCGCGCCCCGCGTGGCCTACGGCTAATCGCGAAGCTTGACATGCACGGGCAAAGCCCAACGCTTCGCGAACGGTCAATCGCATTTACCTGTTCGTCTTCTGATTTCCCTACTCCCTACTCCCTACTCCCTACTCCCTACTCCCTACTCCCTACTCCCTAATGCGTTCGCATAATTTTTTCCTGTGGGAATTTGACACATTATTGATTAATTAGCTAAAAAGGAGTACAGCTACCACTCTAGAAGTTGAGCTTCCTGTTGACGCTAATCAATGGTTGGCTGGGTTTTATACAGTAACAGTTAGGGTTAAGCGCAATGGCAAGCAACAAGTGACTAATGCTCTCTCCTTTTCCCTAGCGCCTAAGATCATCGAGGAGATGACTATATCTACAACTACCGGAAACCAGCAGCAGTTGACCTTGACCTGTAATCCACCGGTATGGTTAGGGAAGCCAGACACTTCATCAGTGATCCTAGGACAACAGGTAGGGTTTTTGTTAGGCGGACGCGAATTGTTACCCTTGTCGGAATTTTTGCCATCAGTGACCACTACTTCTTCTGACCCATCACCAGACCAGAAGACCAATAGCCTCGTTTTTGATATCACCGGTATTGCTGCTGGGGATTACTGGGTGCGCTTGCGGGTGGATGGAGTTGACAGCTTACTGGTGAATCGGACAGTTACACCTCCTGTTTTTTACTCGACCCAGAAGCTAACGGTGAGTGGGTGATGGGGAGATGGGGTGATGGGGAGATGGGGTGATGGGGAGTTTGGGGAATTTTATCAGAGTGGGAGAGTTTGAGAGGGAAAAGAATACCCCGTCGAATTAGGTCGGGGATGAATATTCCGTCTCAAATAGTGTTAATAGAAAAAGTAAGGGTCTCAAAAAAACAGGGCAAAAGACCCTACTCAGCTACCCTGGCCATAGGCCACGCGGGGCGAGTTCGGTGCGCGGGAAAGTCACGCCCAGGTCGATAACAGTCGCCCACGGCTGTGCCTGGGAATCCCCATCCCTGCGACGGGTGGGGAGGTTCAATAAGTGCGTACGCTAATCTTGTCGGGTGGGCAAATGGATACTATAACTGTTGGAATGGTCAAATTCTCATTATTTGCCCACCAAACCCTTCTCTAAATGCGATCGCTTTAGGTTTGATACTGGTAAAATTACTCATGCCAAGATACTTAATGGCTTCACAATTAAATCTTCTCGCTAGATTGCCTGATTATCAGCCTTTAAACTTTCAATATATAACTCAATAGCTTCTGTAATATTCTCGATTCCCTCTTCAAAAGAATCCCCTTGAGAATGACAACCTTTTAGGATCCGACAAAAAGCGTGATAACCTCCCTCTGATTCTACAAAATAACTGTATAATTTAAATTTGTTTAGTGTTGTTGTCCATAGGTTTTAAAGTTGTTTGTAATCTATAGCAAAGGGAGTAGGGAGTAGGGAGTAGGGAGTAGTGCGATCGCTAATCTTGTAGGTTGGGTTGAGCGAATCAATAGTTTTGATAAAACTGATCGATTCTATGGGAGAGTAAAACCCAACACCATCCCCTTTTTTTTCAGTAAGTATTTGTTGGGATTGCTTGCCTCAACTGGGGAGCTAACACACCCTAATTTTATCATGGTGTGTTGTTGAGCTAAGATTAAAATGCGATCAGCTTTTATCAAAAGTTTATACTTTACTTCCATTGATCATGCCGAAACTGGATATGATTCATAAGGCTGTGAAAAATGCACTGATTAAAGATGGATGGATAATCACTGACGACCCTATATTATTGAATATAGAAAAACAAAACTCTATGCCGATCTAGGGGCTGAAGGCCCGATTGCGGTTCAACGAAATGAACAAAAACTTGTGGTTGAAGTCAAAAGCTTTGTCGGTACATCAAAATTGCAAGATTTAAAAGAAGCTCTTGGTCAATACGATATCTATCGCTATCTTCTGGATGAAACTGCACCTGAACGAAAACTTTATCTAGCTATTAGTAGCATTGCCTACAAAAACTTTTTTACTCAAGATGTGATTCAATTAATCGTCATTAGACATCAGAGGTTGTCTGAGAAGTCTAATTTGCTACACCTAAGCCCCCTAAATCCCCCAATTTTGGGGGACTTTTACCAGCAAATAGATTCTTGTTCCCCCCAGAATTGGGGGGCTAGGGGGGCAAAATTCAGTATCAAAAAACTTTTCAGATATCCTCTAAACTTACCTTAATTCTTGTAGATACTGAATTAGAAGAGGTAAGACAATGGATAAATTAGCCCAATACCCCAAAATTATTAAACAACTATTAAATGACTATATCAAATTATGTCAAAAACGTTCTCAGGAGGCGATTGATAATTTTCTGATTGCGGATGAAGCAAATGGTCACTATATTTGGATGAATTTAGGATGGCAAAATGGAGAAATAATTACGGGAATGACCGTTTATGTGCGTCTTCGAGAAGGGAAATTTTGGATTGAGGAAGACTGGACAGAAGAAGGAATTGCTACCGACCTTGTCCGTGTTGGAGTTCCCAAAGAGGATATTGTCTTAGCATTTCATGAGCCAAAAATGCGACAATACACAGATTTTGCTGTTGCTTAGGTGATCGCTTGATATTATTTGGTGGGCAAATGGACATGATCACTGCTGATCTGGTCAAATAATCAGAATTTGCCCACCCTACCCCTTTAATGTTCGAGAGAGTGTAGGAAGTCTTGTAGGGTGGGCAAGAGGATCTAACTCCATGGCCACACACAGGAGTAAAATCTTTTCTTCAAACAAGGATAAGTTAAAGCATTCACTAAGATATTTCAGCGCAGGTCGGGGATGATTGGCTTCCGCTTCTGCCATGGCGGCTTCCCCTTGCTT
>NZ_JAAHHZ010000562.1:0-3182 GCF_010672005.1 Moorena sp. SIO4A5
TTCTAGGACTCATGAAGTACATAGAATTGTTTGACTATTGGCTCTTGCCTTCCCCTCCTGGTAGGAGTTAGGGCGTGTATTCTTGCCTCTGAGATCCCCCTAAATCCCCCTTAAAAAAGGGGGACTTTGAGTATGGCTCCCCCCTTTTTTAAGGGGGGCTGGGGGGGATCATAATCTTGCGGAAAACTTTGAAAACATGCCCTAGAGGTGGGTTCCTTTTAGCTACTCCCTGCTCCCTGCTCCCTGCTCCCTGCTCCCTAAAACCCAGATATTTGTACCTCAAAAGTCGTGGAATTGCTATATCAAAATATCTTACTAATCAAACCTGGTAATTCTTTACAGATAGTAACCAGATTAGCAGTAGGAGACAAAGCAGCAGCAGTTCCCATGAGTATTTTCATAGCCTTCTTTACTACTTTCTTCACACCACTATCTTCGGAATTAGTTAAAGCAGAAGCGATCACTTTAATTTGTTCTAGGGCTTCTTCTTTGTCTTCGTCATCCAAATCTTCTGCTAAGACGGCGCTTTGCAGTTGGCTGAGTAATTCCTTCAGTTGTTTTTTATCAGCCTCAGCATCAAAGTTAGGTAACTGGCAGGGCAAACGCATCTAATCGGCAGAAACTAGCTCTGAAAAGCGTTTGAATGACCCGAAAATTTTAGCTGACCTTAAAATTTGACGGGAACAGATAAAACTGGTATAATATTTGTGTCGCTTATATAAAGGGTGAGTATTGTTTTAAATAATTAATATATATTGCCAGCATAATATCAAGCTAGACCTTTTAGTCTAAACCCATGGTAAATTGCCCAACGCCATTAATTCTACTGATAAAATAAAACTTAAAAACCTAAAACTTTGAGGAGATAATCGTTATCCCATCCGGCTTTTTTTCGTTTAGTTTTAATTCCCGTTTTTTCGGTACTTTCTTGTTTTAATAAATTCAGAGCTATTTGTCTAATAATGGCTAAATTTTCGGGTGCATTATCTTTCCTGATTCGTGAATCATCTTCTAAAAATTGAACATCAAGTACCCAATGCAGTTGATTCTCTATACACCAATGTTGGCGAATAGCTTTTGCTAAAAGTTCAGCATTATTGGGTAGACTACTAATATAATATCTTCGTTCAAAACTTGTTTTTCCATCTTTTTCTTTTCGCCAATAATCTACCCAACCTATTGAGTTGAGTTTTTCCCATTCCCCGTTTGGATCAATTGCTTCTTTAACATTACTAAGCATTTGGTAATATCTGTGTTCTTCACGATTATGTCCAGTTTCTGACTGCAAATACTGACTGATCGTGATGTTTTTTAATCTAGATTTAGGTAATGTATTGACGATTTTTTCGACTCGTTCATAAAGATAAGCTTGATTCTTTTTTAAGGTAATTAAATAGTCGGCCTCTTTGGCTACAATTTGCTTGACAATTTCTTTTTGACAGCCCATAGCATCAATAGTTATGATGCAACCCGATAGTTCTAAAACTTTTATAAGTTTGGGAATAGCTGTTATTTCATTGGATTTTTCATCTACTTTTACTTGCCCTAAAACCAGGCGATTCGCTGTTGCCCATGCACTAACCATATGAATAGCTGCTTTGTCAGAACTTTTGTCATAGGAATGACGTAAAGTTTTCCCGTCAATCGCTACTATTTCTCCAAAAGTGACCTGACTAATTGATTGAACCCACTTCAAAAAACACTGCTGTAATTGTTCGGTTTCAAGTTTCGCAAAAACTCTGGCAATTGTGTCGTGAGATGGAATTCCATTAGGTAATTCTAAAAACTTTTTTAACCATTTATATTTGGTTTTACCGTAGAGTTCTATGTCAACCCAGGTGTCGGCACCACTAATCACCGCACAGATAGTAATTGTAATAATATCAATTAATTTATGTAGTTTGCTTCGGTCAACTCTGGGATCTTTTAAATCACTAAAATGCTCATAAATCGTAGTTTTTGGTCTGAGTTTCATTGCTGAGTATTTCTAAAAATTATGCTTTGATTTTCCTTCATAAAGACCTAATTTAAATCTTAATTTTAGGGTCTAAATATTAACTAGTATTAAGGAAATTGAATTATTGTAAATAATAAGCTCGTTACCATTCTAGGCCACGGGGAATGCCAATAGAGCAGATCTGCATATAAAGAGTGATTTGTCAAAAAAATTTAGATGCGTTTGCCCTGGTGTAGAAGCTATTGAAACACAAGGAAAAGGGGGTAGACGTAACTGTTATCTGACTTGGTCAGAAGAGAAAGACTTTTTGGCAACTTTTTTTAAAAAAGCAGCTAAAGGCCAAATCCCGACAGTAAAAGAAATTAAATTAGCTTTTGAAAAACAAGTGGGTCAGCCAGTAAATAAAACTACAATATATCGTCTTTTGGATAGACACCAATGGCGAAAAGTAGTTCCTAGACCTTCACACCCAAAAGCTAAACAGTCGGAACAGTCAGCTTTTAAAAAAACTTTGAAAAAGAAGTTAAACAACTCGTAAAAACTAGAAAATCTGACGATAAAAGACCAGTTATAATGATGGCCACCGATGAAGGCAGATTTGGTCGCATAGGAGTTGTGCGAGGTTGCTGGTGTCCACCAGGAATAAGGCCAGTGGTCTGTAAACAACAGGTAAGACAATATATCTATGCTTATGCTGCTGTTGCACCGGCTTTGGGCAAAATGACATCTCTGATTTTACCTTATGCTAACACAAAAATGAGGAATTTATTTCTCAAACAAGTCTCAGAAGATTTTGGGGAATATTTGATCATGCATGCAAATGGATAAAGCCGGTTGGCATAGATCAAAAAGTTTGGAGATACCGGAAAATATTCGGATTATATTTCAGCCAGCCTATAGTCCGGAGTTAATGCCTGTTGAGCATCTTTGGGAACATATTAGAGAAAACTATTTTTATAACAAAATATTAACATCATAGGAGCAAGTAATGGACACAGTAAGTCATGGCTTAGTAGAGCTTGGCTCTTCTGAAGAACTCTTGCGTTCAATGACATATTTTCCTCATTTGAGAATTAGCTCTTTGAACGCAACTTAGTATAACTACCTACTCAGAATATTCGACCTTTCTGAGAGTACATATCGGGGTTACTTCGTTCCTGATAACCATTCTGTGAACTTTTAGGGTGGTACTATTCACCAGGAATAATTTCGGGAAATCATTATG
>NZ_JAAHHZ010000563.1:0-3181 GCF_010672005.1 Moorena sp. SIO4A5
ATTATGAATTTTATAAAAAAAATTAAACTAATATTAATTTTAAATGAAATATAAAAAAAAGGTGGGGTTTGCCCCACCTTTGGCTTATCCAGATATGATAAATTTAGGATTTAGACAAAAACGAAATAATCTTGATTAGCAACAAGATCAGCCGAGAGATTAGTAACAATAGCTAAGTCACTGCCATTGGCAGAAATTACTGCTCCCAAATCCCCATCGGTAATGGTGAGATCATCAAAACCAATACCCAAACCAGCAATACCAATCACATCTTCGCCACTGAAAAAGTCAGTAATGATGTTAGCGCTATCGGGAATTTCAGCAGAAGCAATCCAGAATTGGTCTGCACCTGCGCCCCCAGTCATGATATTGTTACCACCAGAGGTCACAAAGAAACGATCTGCACCTTCTGCACCAAAAACGCGTTCGCTTTTAGCGTGACCTACGGTCAATCGCTTTTAGCGTGGCCTACGGCCAATCGCGCAGCGGCTCCAAAGGAGCATCGCTTGTTCCTAAAATAACAGTATCGTCACCGTTACCAGCATAGATACGATTATTTCCATCAGCCAAAGAGGCATCAATGATATCGTTACCTTCCCCAGCAAAAACTAAATTATTGCTACCAGTTAGTTCTAGAGCATCTGCTTCTAACGTACCAAAAATTTGTTCTTTAGTCTCACTGGCAGGAGCAATATCTAAAGCAAAAGCAAAGAGCTGAGTAGCAGGAGTTGCCGGGTCAAAGTCGTTATCACTAACAACAATTAAGGATTGACGACCATCGGGTAAAACTGGACCTAAGGCTAAACCTTCAAAATCATCGAGATTAGTCCCAAGATCATTAAAATCTACCAGCAGTTGTTTTTCGGCTACAACAATATCTCGACCTTTCAAGCTTGGCAAGTTACTGACATCGGTAGCATTTTGAGCCGATACTAAATAGAGCTTGTTTTGGTTTAAGCCAGTGTCGTCAAAATACCTTTCTAAGGCTAAGAAGGTTCCAGCATTATCGCTAATAATTCGGCCAAACTGTTAGTACGATCTACCTCATCAGGGGTACCTTCAGGAGCATTAGCATTACAGCAACCGCTGTAAGTTGTTAGCATCACCTTCGGAGGAAATAAACAAAGTACCATCTTTCCTTAAGGCAATGCCTTCAGGATCAGTTGCACCACTATTAAAGGGACGACCTGCTACATTCAAAAGTGTGGTTACAGCTTCAAATGCGACATCCCCTTCGTCTAGAGATCCATCACTCAAATCAATCGCTTCTACATCAGGATTTTGGGGAGAGCGGACTTGATCAGCCACAATCCGATCCCGCACTATATTGATAGTTTCAGGGAAGTCCCCAATTAAGCCATCTGCACCCAAACGGATTAAGTCTTCTGCTTCTTGTTGGGGAGTTTGTACTGAGCTATCTGGGTTTAAGGTCAGGTAGCGTTCTTCATTCCGTAAAGTGTAGACATTAACCAGTAATCCTGCATCATGGGCGAACTTAATTAAAGGGAAAACTTCTCCTGTTAACTGAGTTCTGATTTCTGCGTTACCATCCCCGTCACCATCAAAAGGTTCATCTAAACCTTCCCGGAGTAAAATGCTATTGTTCCAGGGATTAACCCCTTCGGCGTAGGTAATCATGAATTGATAAAATTCAGGAAGTGCCAACAAGTCCCCGTATCCAGTTTCAGCATTTAGATCGATAATATCTACTAAGTCGCCGTAAACTGCACGAGCGTCTTCTGCGGTAAAATGGGGGTTGCTGAAGTTAGCAACAACATCGTAGGGGAAAGAAAAACCAGGATTAAAGTTTTCTGTAGCTGCGCCAGTGAGTTGATGCAAAGGAACATCAATTCCCGCTTCGGGCATAATTTCCTTATCTAACCGAATTAAAGGCGCGATTTCAAAGGTTTGAATAATGTTTTGTTCTGGATTAGTAAAGTCTTCTTCCAGCAAAACCCGCACCGTAGCTTCTTCTACATTTAAACCAATGCTATCGAAGTAGCTATTATGATTAAGTTCGTGAACAATACCAACTTGTTTACCGGTTTCGGCTTGAAAATCCTTAACTAGCTGAATTACTTCAGCCATGGTAGGAATTTCATACAAATCGTCAAACTCATCACTGCGCTCAGGGCGAGGTTGCCTAGCACGTAGGGTTTTGATTTCCTCTAAGGTAAAGTCTTCAGCGAAGAAGCCAGTAATTTCAACTCCATCAATAATTTTAGTGGTTTCCCGTCCACTAAATTCGGAGTGGTCAAGAATATTGGTGGTGTTATTTAGTAATGGCTCGTGACGAACTAAGGGTACTCCATCTTTGGTCATTACATAGTCGGTTTCAATGAAATCCGCACCCTGTTCGAGAGCCAAACGGAAACCTTCTAAGGTATGCTCCGGTAGAAGACCACTGGCACCACGATGACCAATAATGATCGGGTCTTGTCCGTTAAGAGTATTAAGTTGAGGGATATTAGGGGTGGGCATGGGAGCTTCTAGTAAGACGCCATTGCTATCGAAGTGTAATAGATAGGGACCATACTCATCTCCTACCCACAAATCGCCATTTTTGTCAATGACTAAGGGTTCGGTATCAAAATCTGTACCAGTTAAAAGTCTTTGGATATCGTTTTGGTTACGAATCTCAAAGGGTATTAGCTTGTTAGGATCCCTAAGAATAATAAATTCTTCAACCTCAACACTGCCGTCACCCCCTTCCGTACCAGCAAAATTGGGATCGACTTTGTAGATCCTGGCCAGAGTATCAGAATTGCTACCAAATAGGCTATCTACTATAAACCAATAACTATCATTATCGGCAAACTGTACTCCACTCCATCCACCTACGGGTTGACCAGGGAATGGTCCAGTGCGAGTGCTATCTACATCTTTGCCTGATTCCGGTCCATCGGCAAAGGTATCAGCAGGTAACGAAGCAAATCCGATCAGAGTTACTTCATTTGAGGTATCAACTACCTCTGGATTGTTAGTTTCCATAACAGTAGATCGCAGTTATGTATCGATGTTATAGCTATCAGCAAAAAGAGTAAAAACAGTGATAGTTGTAGAGTCATATGTCTTGGTTAATGTAAAACCAAAACTAGAGTTATCTACTTCTAATCTCTGAATTTAATCTCATCCAAAATACCTTAGCCATTAGATAATTATGGGTTTAGGTTAACTAATA
>NZ_JAAHHZ010000564.1:0-3159 GCF_010672005.1 Moorena sp. SIO4A5
GCTCTGCCAGCCGCTGAGGGTCACAGTAGAAATGTTACTGGCGATACTGCGGCTACAGCCAGTTAGGAACACAATTAGAGATACTAAAATTAGACATCTCGAAAGGATTTGCTTCATGATAAGTAAGGACGGCAAGGGCACCTCCTCAGACGGGAAAACTTATTTCCCGTCTGAGGAGGTGGCTATGTACCTAGAAATAATTAGTAAATACAGATGAAGATATGGTGATTGAGATAACTCGACATCCAAGATGGCTTTCTACAGCTTATTTCTTAAGGTCTCCAATATGGCTTTCTACAGCTTATTTCTTAAGGTGTCCTTATTTCTTAAGGTGTAAAGCTGTTACTAGCCATATTTATGGGGGTAAAGCTAGCTGTTAGTAGCCAACTTTATTATTGCTTATCTTTATTATACCACCACTTATCTTTAGCTTTAATTATGATTATCCATGATCCTCATCCTGGCTACAGTCTTGACTAACTGAACTACGTAAGCCTGAGATCAAGACTATGAAAGCGATCCCGCCTTTTTTTTTTCGCTAGCCAGGTCGTGGTACCTCTTGGCTCGATCCGTCAGATGAAAGATTTCAGTGAATATACTTAATTGTATTTTTGTTGCAATATTTTACTTTTTTTGAGATATTAGACTTAAGGTACCTGTTGCCCCAGGGATAAAAAAGGCAACAGCTGTACTTAGGTCAGTATTGGTATGTAGATATTGATATGTAGATATCGGTATGTAGATATCGGTTCTGGCTACATCGGGATTCCTAAACAAGGGAATAAGGCATTGGCCATGATTTTTCCTCATGATCCATGTCTATCCCCCTTGCTCCCCCGTTAATTGAATAGCGTAGCCTCCGCTGCTATACCCCGTCATGACCATAGCTCTCCCCATAGGGCATAGCCCTTAGGAAGTAACCCTTAGGGATTATTGAAAAGTACTACTTTTCGTATTTCTAAGGGGTTGGGTGAAGGCTAGAGAATAACTGTTATTGAAAAGTACCCCTTCTCGAAAAGTAAGGGTTAACGGAGTGTATAGCAGATGTCGCAGAAGCTAGACCTTCCTGGACTCTACCAGGAGTAAGGAAGGCTATGGTAGGTCTTCTGCGAAAGTAAGCAAGTCTTACTTCCCTAGTGATGTAAATGGCATAGACTCCTCTTGTAAAACCCCTTTTAGCCGAAGGAGGTTTTAGAAGAGGGTATAGGGGGGATTTAAGAGCAAGCCAAGAGGGTTACGCTATGGGCACGCTACGCCCATCAAGAAGGGGGATGCTATGGGGAGGATATGGCATAGGAGTTTCTACCTGCCTGCCGATCCAGTACAGGTGCTACCTGAACCCATACGATTTACTCGTCTCCATCAAATTCGCCATTTAAGTCCTCTCTATCTAGCTACCTGAACCGCTATGCTCAGACTCATATCCGATGTCGCCCCAGAAGCTCCGTCTTTGCCGCGATTGCCAGAGTTGCTAAAGCCCCTAAACAAGGAAGCACGACCGCCGCTTAGCCCTACTGAAAAAATTCCCAAGGGAGAGATTCGCTCTAGCCTGAGGGCTGCAACCCTTGACGGCGTGTTTTCCACCTTCTTTTCCTGTATCACAGCTGAGGTTTTCCTCACTAACTTCTTGCTGCAACTCGGGGCTAGCAACTTTGAAATCGGTATTCTTTCAGGGATACCTCTACTGGCGAATTTTCTACAGCCTATTGGTGCTTATTTATCTGACCGATCCTACAGTCGCCACTGGTTTATCATCAAAACCTTCATTCCTTCGCGACTACTATGGTTATTTGTCCTAGTAGGCATTGGGATGTTCTGCACTGGTCTGGCTCCAGCTCATCATCTAGTGTTGTGTACACTGGCGATTAACCTGATCACTCACATTTTTGGAGCTTTGGGTAGTCCCTCTTGGTCTAGCTGGATGGCGGTGTTAGTTCCTGTTCGCCTGCGAGGGCGCTATTTTGGACTGCGCAATAGCTTTACTAATTTAACCAACCTACTTTGTGTTCCCCTACTTGGATACATTGTTTCTAACTGGCAAGGTGGGCAAATTCAAGGCTATGGCGTAATCTTGATTTTGGCTATCGTAGCTGGAATACTAAGTCTAGTCTTTCAGTTCTTCATGGTAGATATCACTCCTCAGATACCTTCAAAGAAGACTGCGAAGACTGATGAG
Source organism: Moorena sp. SIO4A5 (assembly GCF_010672005.1). Lineage (NCBI taxonomy): Bacteria > Bacillati > Cyanobacteriota > Cyanophyceae > Coleofasciculales > Coleofasciculaceae > Moorena > Moorena sp. SIO4A5. The sequence continues at coordinate 2,177 of NZ_JAAHHZ010000564.1, forward strand.
ACTACTGATGAAACCTTAGAGTCTGAGGAGCCGACGCCCTCTGATTATGCTGCCCTATTGAAAGACTCAAACTTCCTAATCTTTGTACTCTACTTTGGATTGTGGATGTTTGCCTTCACCCTCAGCGCTCCCTTTTTCAATGTTTATCTGCTCGACAATTTGGGCTTAGATGTGGGTTGGGTAACTCTCTATACTAGTCTGATGGCTGGGGCAAGTTTATTGACACTGATCTACTGGGGTAAGTTGTCTGACCTGATCGGAAATCGTCCAGTACTAGTGATGGTTGGGATTCTCCTATCCGTGATTCCCTTACTTTGGCTTGGAATCGGCAGCCCAACAACTCTCGCTCTTTGGGTTTGGCTACCCCTTTTATTCTTCGGGACAGGTTCAGCTGCAGCAGCCATTGACCTGTGTGCCAATAACATCCAAATCGAGATATCACCAGCCCACAAACCCTCCACCTATTTTGCAGCAGCTGCAGCATCAGCCGGATTAGGTGGTGCTATAGGTAGTATGTTTGGTGGCTTTTTAGCCGAGTTGCCTCACTTCGGTGGTTTGCCAACATTATTTGCCCTATCAGCAGTGGTGCGATTGGCTACCCTTTTACCTTTGGCATTTGTCCGGGAGCCACGGGGTCGGAACCTCAAACAACTGCTGCTTCGTAACCGTGCTTGAACAGCAATAGTTTAGTCAATTGTTATGAGTTTAGGGTGCGTTATTAACGCACCCTAAAAGTATAGTTAAGACTTAAAGTTATTGCGTAAGTCCTGAACTAATTACTCTTGATAAACACTAAGGTTGGTCAGGTTATTTTCACTTAAGGTTGAAGAAATTTGCTAACGCCTCAACCATCATTGGTGGCCAACGGCGGACATGCTCTACCCAGTCTAAGTCCTGGTATCGCTTATCGAGACCAACGGCTGCCACCCAATTACTCTCAGCTTCCCCCCGTTTTCCGTCAGCCCACAACACAGCTGTTAAAG
>NZ_JAAHHZ010000565.1:0-3159 GCF_010672005.1 Moorena sp. SIO4A5
CAGAAGTTGTCTGACAGCTTCCTTTCCTTTGAATGGTTGGGAAAAGTTGAGATCCTCGTAAATACACTGGTCGTCTATCCACTCCATCGCAGCGTTAACATCCCTACGATTGATGGCTTCATAGATAGACTGGATCAGATTATGGGCAGGTGTGGTCATGAGATTTTAGATTTTAGATCTGGTTGACTGACAAAAAGTCAAGTCAAAAGTGTAATAATGCTTATGGGTCGAGGAGTTCCAAGACTTGACATTAGTGAGTGGGAGCCAGCATTCTAAGAATGAAAACTACTCACATCCTCCTTGTGCTGTGAAAAAAACTCCTGTATCTACAATCCCCTGAAGATCTAGATCACTCAACAAGCGTGACTAGGCTTCGCTTCCTTTTACTGTTTCTCTGGCCAATTACGGGGTGGAATTTCTCTTCCTTGATAAAATTGCCGCTCTAACTTACCCAAAGCCCACCAAACTCCCCCACTCATTAAAACAGCTACAGTCAAAATAATAACAGTAACAATAGATACCTCAGGGTGGATAAATACCAGTAACGGAAGCAATACCCAAACCAGTGCAGTCCCTACAGCTAATCCCAGCCTTAACCGTTGCAAGTTCGCTAAAGCCCCACGACAACTCGCGCATTTTTCCGTGTGGGAATGATACCTTTCTAAGAGAACTTCTTTGGGTAGTGATGGTGGTAGAGTTTTTCCTGGAAATGGGTCAATACTATATTGATTCACCCAAAAACGTAACTGGAATACAAATAGGTCGGCTTTAGTTGGTAAGTAAAACGCTTTATTAAAATTACCACTACCCCCTTTTTCTTCGAGATATCTTTCTTGGTAATGCAAGAAAATCTGATCATCTTCCAAAACATTATTTTGCCCAATATGGGAATACCAGCTAGGAGTTAGTTTCAGAAATAACCCTAGTAATTTGGAGGAAAACTTAAAAGGAAAGCGGGCAAATAGCCGACACTCTCCCTTGCGAATCGGAGTCGCGTACACAACTGTTAGTGTCCTGCCAAACTGCTTGGAGGTGAGGTCATGCCACATCAGTCCAGGAGCAATAAAGGTAGTATCCTGTCGTCCTAGGGTACCTTTACGGGGACCTTCTGCCCAAACCCCTTTAAATCCCCACTTCCCTGATTCTACAACCTCCAATTCCACAGGAGATACATTAGCGCGGTTACCGACACTGCGGTGGTGGGTGTAAGGAATATGACTGGGGTCGAGTACATTTTCCATCAATGTTAGGGCATCATAAGGCAAATCCCGAAACGTATTCAAGCAAACCCAACCGTCCGGGTCTTCTTCTAAGGCATCAACAATAGGAACCTTAGTTTGAGCCGCATTCTCAGCTTGTCCAGGATAAACAAATAACAACCCTTGAGCAATTGTAGTCGGTAGTGATTTGACACAGGCACGTTGGGAAATTTCAGCCTTTCCCCTTTCTTTTTGCTGTGGAATGACCTCACACTGGCCTGTTCCGGAAAAAGCCCAGCCATGATAGGGACATTCTAGCCGTCCATCCTGATTAATTCTACCTTCAGAAAGTGGAGCCAAACGGTGTGGACATTGATCGAAAAAGGCTCGCCACATCTGTTCATGCTTGTCCCACCAGAGGACAATATCCTGTTCTAACAAAGTGAAGCGAGTGGGCTGGGATTTGTCTAAATCCTTGACGTAAGAAACAGGATACCAAACTTCTTGCCAGTCAAAGACTTCTGGATCAGAGCCACCTGCTGCCAGTTCTTGGACTGCATTTTTTTGAGAGGTTACGGACTGTAAAACGCTGCTAGACATAGTAGGATTTTAAAAAAAAGTATTGGATTTTTATTCATAATAAATGTAACATTTTTGAAAAAAATACTCAATAAAAACTTAACAATCCAGGATGATATAAAGTAGCATCAGGACAGCTAAAATTTGCAATAATATGGTAGTCGTAGATTCAGAAAAACGTATATCAGCTAAAACAGCTTTGCGTCAAGTGCTTGCCGCTTGTGGTGGAAATACGAAGGATGAAGCGGTAATTGCTGCAATTAATCATTTATCTCAACTCAATCCGACAACAACACCAACACGTCATGGAGAACTCTTGGATAATGAATGGTTGTTAATTAGCGCACCTAATTTTCCAGGAGGAGAGCAACTGGCAGATGGTCAGTATGCTTACACTCTCGGTCGTCTTGCTTTTAATATGTTTCAACCCACAGGATTAAAACTGGTGATTGACCGAGTTCTCCAACCTGTATTTTTGTTGGGAGATGGTCAACAGCGCAGTTATGATATCGTTGTGGAATTTACGACCGTTGATGAGTCTATGCCTCAAATCAGGGGAATTGTACGCAACAAAGGCGTTTGTTATCCCGTTAGTGATTGGGTGCTGCAAGTACAATTTACAGGAGGTATTTTAGCTCCCCATCCATCAACAAATCTAAAAGATTGGCAAGGCATTTTTGCTGTTCAATCCCCATCTTCACAGAAAAGTTTGACAGAAAAATTGATGTCTGGTTTTTTGAAATTGATGTTCGGTTTAGTACCCCCCCAAGGGATGAACCCAGAGACTGGAGAAGTAGCATTTACCATGAAGCGATCGCCCAAAGGTCGTCTACAAATTCTCTATCTGGATGAGGAACTACGAATCGTTCGTGGGGAAAAGGGTACAGTTTTAGTCTGTGACATCGACAGGTGCGACCCCTCGCGAATTTAATTCTTAATGGTAAGAGCGCACCTACTAATTTCAAAAGCGATACAGCAAGGTAACAAGGGTTTTTACCCACTCGCGCTTTCCATCAAAACAGTAAGATGCTCCCATTTTGTTAGGAGCATCTCATTTTGGCAAATATATCGTTTTATTTTGGCGGTAGAATCACCATGATACAGCTATTTGCGGTATGTTTCTTCCAAAGTGAGATGCTCCTACTTTGTTTGGGGCGTTCTTTTTGTTTAACTCCCGCTAATTGGAAACAGGAACTAATCAATACTGGGTAACCCCAAGAATAGGTTGAGCCTTGGTGTTAGCTAACTGTGGTGCTGTGAAGGTACCAGAGTATAGAGGTGATTCCTCTTGAACAATCACTGGTAAGGATTGGCGCATTTGAGCAGCAACCGCTACAGTTTTCACATCATAGGTTTGAGTGACTAGCTTCGGATAAAGACC
>NZ_JAAHHZ010000566.1:0-3153 GCF_010672005.1 Moorena sp. SIO4A5
TCTTAGACTACAGACCTATGAATCAAAAAATTTGGGGTGGCATCACCGTTTCTGTGCTAACAACAGTTCTCGGTGCAACAATATCAATTCCTGTCTCATCCGCTGAGACAGTTACTCAGACTGTGACAGGAAATTCTGATGCTCAACTGGCAGAAGAATTGCCATCTAGCGCAACTGCAGCAATAGAAAAACTACCAGCTCAGCCAACACCAGAGTTTCAAGTGGCTGAGTTTCCAGAGCAACTGAGAACTGCTAAACCTGATGAAATCATTACCAATATTTATGCTTATGAACTTGCAGGACGTCAGGCAGCTACACTGTATGTCCGTAGTATTCCTGTTCTGACTTTCCTAGGTTCACAGGAAATCAATGCTGACCCTACCAAAGACATAGTTGCTACTGAGGTTGAAAAGATAGCAACTCCGTCTTCTGTTGCCCCAGGCAACGCTACGATATCGGATGCTAATGGGTCAGAAAATGACTCAATCCGGCGGGCTCAAGTGGTTGCTGCTCGGATCAATGAACTTCATGGCAACAATGTCAATGCTGAGTCAATCACTGTCCGTTGGAATGGTTCCTACAAAAGCTACAGCATTCAAGTAAATGGGCAAGAATTAGTCCAAGTTGATGAGAATACAATTCTGCCAGATACCACCAAAGACCTGGCTGAAGATGCTCTACAAGCTACTAATCGATTGCGACGGCTGATCGGTTATGCTCCCCCTCTCACAGAAATTGCGGACTTACCGCCAGCACCAAAACCACGAACAGTACAGAAAGTAGCTAGGAGTACCACTCGTCGGCGAGTAAGAAGTCAGATGAGGGGTATGGCTTCATGGTATGGTCCGGGTTTCCATGGCCGCCGCACTGCCAGTGGTGAGCGATTTAATCAATACGCCCTGACTGCTGCTCATCGTACCTTGCGGTTTGGGACTAGGGTGAGGGTGACTAACATGAGAAATGGTCGCTCCGTCATTGTGCGAATTAATGACCGTGGACCGCACAGCAGAAATCGCGTTATTGACCTTTCCAGAGCAGCAGCCCGAGTTATCGGAGTTGAAAGATCTGGCACTGCTGCTGTGCGTCTAGAGGTTTTATATTAACTTGAACGGTAATGGCTAATGGCTAATGGCTAATGGCTAATTGTAATCCAATTCCCAATTACCCATTACCAAAGGTGAAAAAAAATTTGTTGCAGGTAGACACGAGAATTAGTATTAGTATCATCCGTGTGCCTGCTTAAGATGAGCATTCAGCCTAGGGGGTTAGCTGAATGCTTATTGTTTAAGTGGATAGCCTAAGCGCAACTAAGCTGTGAGGCTTGTGACATACTGCTTCCGCACCTGTCAGCCATGCAAAGCGCGAGTGGGGGTTCCCCCCAAGACCGCACTGGCTCCCCAAGACCGTAATGGTGCGTTTGACCCGTAATTAAATTCGCCACGGGTCACACCTCTGCATCGCTTTTTCAGAAACTCCAACTTTAACTAAACTTTAAAAATCGATAAGTTGATTCCTGGCTTAGGTTTGAGCTTTTTTTTTTTTTTTAGTTAGCTAACTTGCGCTTTTTAAGGAGTACTAAACTTTAATTTATTAGTCTAAACTTTAGAGAATTATTTTGTTAGTAGTGTAATATTAAGCAAGTTTACTTTAAGGAATTATTTTTTGGGCAATTTCGAGTGCTAATCCAGCTTTATTTAGCACTGAAATGCCTGAAATCATAATGTTTTATCTACCTAAATATGACTCAAAAAAGTTGGAGTTGCATCACCGGTTCTTTGATAACAACAGTTTTGGGTACCTTGTTATCAACAGGTGCGACCCGTGGCGAATTTAATTCGCCTACGGAAAGCGCACCTATGATATTTCATCAGCTAAGGGCTTTGACTACACTGTTAAAGATAACCCTGACTTACCACTGATGACAGAGGTGAAATCTCTCACAATTCCAGATGCTGATCGCGCAGCGTGGCCTACGGCCTTAAAACTCTCAAGTCAGCCAGTACAAATGTTTGATGTTGCCGAGTTTCCAGCTCAATATAGAACTCTTCCTAGTTTAACTTTACCAGCGCCTGAGCTAATCACTACTGAGGAGATGCCAAAGTCAGAAGAGAAGAGAGCTTCTCCCAATTCTAATCTCCAAGGAAACGCTATGCTGATCGGCTATGCTTCTCCTCTCAAAAAAAGCAGTGCTTCACCACAGACACTGCAACCACTAACAGTACCAAGGATTGCAAAGCGTAACCGTCGCCGAGTGCGATGGAGTGTAAGGGGGATAGCTTCCTGGTATGGTTCAGGTTTCCATGGCAGGCGCACTGCTAGTGGCGAAAGATTCAATCAATACGCTCTGACTGCTGCTCATCGCACCTTGCGGTTTGGGACTAGAGTCAAAGTGACTAATCTCAGAAATGGTCGCTCTGTCATTGTGCGGATTAATGACCGTGGACCTTATGCCAGGGGTCGGATTATTGATTTGTCCAGAGGAGCTGCCAGAATAATTGGATTGGTCAGGTCTGGCACTGGGCCTGTGCATATAGAAATTCTTTATTGAATTGATTAGTTATTAGTCAAAAGAAATCTCCAGGAATTACTTGGCAATTCCTGGAGATTTATATTTATTAAGAGTATGTTGCTAACATCGATAAGAATGTGACATACTCCCACACGCTTATCAGAGATTACAGTGTGGGCTTCTTGCCAACTCCACCCAACGGTATCGGCTTTCGCCGACGCTGCGCGAACGGATACAAGGCCTTTGGCCACGCTACGCGAACGGCAAGCTTTATTGACGACACGGGATGCCCCTCCGCACCGGAACAATACAACTCGTTCTATTTTCAGTTAGTATTTGCAGTTAGTAGGTGGCGGTTAGCTCTTAATTTTATTACCCTACTATTTTCATTATAGACGGTAACAAACAAAGTATCAAAGTTCCTGTCCGCCATTCATCCCACGCCGATCTTCGGTGCGGACGTGGGGCATAAGCGCGGATGAATCTAAACTCTAGAGTCTCATGCACCTGTTTACAACAACTGCTGGATTACACTGCTACTTAGAACGTCAAGGTCCTGGCAAGGAAGTGGGTCTAGTAACCACTATGGGAGCCTTGCACAGCGGTCACTTAAGCTTAATTGAGCGGGCAAGACGAGAAAATTC
>NZ_JAAHHZ010000567.1:0-3153 GCF_010672005.1 Moorena sp. SIO4A5
CTGAAGTCGAACAGCAATATTTAGATAACTTAAGTACCATTAGCAAGCATCAAGCTGAATTGAGAGAATTGACAGTTAATGTAACTGAAACTAGAGAGAAATACTTGAAAAATATGAATCAAGTTGCTCAACAAAAAACAGATCTAAAAACCTTAGCTACAGAAAGAAAAAAACTTGAACAGCAAAACTTAGAAGATTCTAGCAAAAGAGAAAATCAAATTCAACAGGTTAAGTACGATCTAGCCCAACTTTCTAAACAGTATAATGATAATAAAGCTATCAAAAGTCCTTATTCGGGTTGTTTTCTGAACATAACTGCTAGTAAAGGTTCTGTTATTGATAAAGGGTTTTCTTTAGGAGTGATTCAAAGACAGAGTTCATCAGACAGTCTCTCAACCGTTGCTTACTTTCCTGTTGGGCAGGGTAAAAAGATCAAACCTGGTATGAAAATCTATGTTACACCTGATACAGTTCGCCGAGAAAAATTTGGTAGTATTATTGGTACTGTCTCGGAAGTATCTCCTTTTCCTATTACTCAACAAGGAGCCACTAAACTGATAGGAAACTCTACAATAGCTGAAAATTTGGCATCTAAAATCAGACCTGTTATTGAAATCCATGGGAAGTTACAGGCTGACTCCTCGACTCCTAGTGGTTATGCTTGGTCTTCTTCTCAAGGACCGTCGTTGACAGTGACTTCAGGAACCACTGTAACAGTACAAGTCACCATTGAAGAGCAAACCCCCATTACCTTAGTTTTACCAATCTTGCGACAATTGACTGGGATTTATTAAATCTATAGCAAAGGGAACAGGGAACAGGGAACAGGGAACAGGGAGCAGGGAGCAGGGAACAGGGAACAAACATTCTCTCAATTGATTTAGGATTGCTATATAACAGCATCAGCTGTGAAGTACCCCAACCTGCAACGCTCTCGAATGCGTTCGCGTAGCGTGGCCGTAGGCCACAGCCGACGCGGGGCGCGTTCGGGTTTCCCGGGCGCGTCCCCGATGCCCTGATTGACTCACAAAACTCCTAAACCCCTTGATTGTACCTAAAACCATTGCCAGGGTTGGGTTTCACTATCTTCAACCCAACCTACGAAGCCAAAAAAGTCAATCAATCAGGGTATCTGACATCATTAGGATTTTATCTAGAATACCTGACCATCTGGGGAAAAGAGGGCAGAATTAACCCTGCACTGACCGTTGCGATCGCAATCGTGCCCTCGTAAGGTATTGAGCAAATTGCCTTCCTTATCCCACAACTTAGCCGTTTTATCCTGTGAGGTAGTCACTATTGTGTTGCCATCTGGGGAAAATACAGCAGAATTAACCCTAGCAGAATGTCCGGCTAAGGTAGTGATTAGCTCCCCCTTGAGATTCCACAATCTTGCGGTGGTATCCTCTGAAGCCGTGAGAATTCTACTACCATCCGGCGAGAATACTGCACTAGTCACAGCACTCCTATGTCCCATATTGGCAGAGTAAAAAAAGGAGCGGTTATGAATTGCTGAATGGTAGACTCTACTCAGTACTTCTGAAGCCTGAGGCCCTTTCTTGTTAATCTTATAAGCAGCCTCGGCAAGGCGTAAAGCCATAGTAGGGTTTTTCTGGTTTTCTGGTAAAGACTCCTTTGCTTCTGAGAGAAGATAGTTTATTGTAGCAACTTTAGAGTTAATCTTAGCCCACGTGTTAGTCAACTTATTTTGCCTCTTTTGTTCAATTTCATAGATAAGAGTGCCAACACCCGCTACAAATGCTAGAATAACTCCGACAATCAATAATTTTTGTTTTCTAACTCTTTTCTTGTATTCTGCTAGTCGTGCTTTTGCTTCCTTTGTACGTTCCTCCTGCAACCCTAGGATTTCTGCTTCAGGCTAGAAGCCTGTGCCACGCTACTTGAGGTGCTATCAGCTATCAGATAAAGTACTTTACTCTCCTCGGGATACTTGATCAAGACCACTTTCCAACAGGTCGAGCATTTCTGTTAGCCATTTTCTAGCACTTTCTTCAGTTTCAAAATGGCGATTGGCATAGTCACCCACATCTTTCCAGGGAAAGGAGGGAGAAGCCAAAGCAACCCGTCCTTCGGTAATGATGGTACGATGCCACTTGGCAAGTTCTGGATTGTTGCAGCCAAGAACTACCTCTTCATCACTTTTACCTTCAAAATCAGCTTCAGCAAACTCCCCAGCAAGAAAACTGTAGAGATTTTCGTAGTTAGGTTTTTGGCTCATGGGTAGATTTTTGGTGTATAGTTAATTGCTAATGTTGAGTAATGACTAAATATTAGATAATTAGAGACTGAAGATTAAATAAATACAAGATATTATAGTTTAAGCAAGGGTCAGTCTAAACTATAAAATCTACGTAAGCATTCAGCCGTCAGCCGTCAGCCGTCAGGAGACTTAACTCATATTAAACCAATGCTTACCTCTTTTATTAAAAAGCTGAACGCGCACCCGTGCGCGTAGCGCTAATCGCTGTTCGCTGATAGCTGATAGCTGATAGCTGATAGCTGAGTGCTTACATATCTACAATCTACAATCCCCTGAGCAGTTATCTAGCGGGATATGACGTAAGAAGTAAGCAATCTCCTTTTGCTGTTTTTTCCATAACCACACGCAACTTCCTACTATTAGAAATATTGCTCAGAGAAGGAGGACGGCTAGCCACACGACCAACTACTTCCCTAGCCCTATAGTTAACAGCTCGCTTCTCACCTATAGCAGCATCAAGAACCCAACTATTTAATCTATTCCGGTTGGCTCTCAAAGCAGCTTTAATATTAGTGGCAGCAGTTCCCAAATCGGGATAGGTGCTAGCTGCGCTGATTCTGGGAGCATTAATTAATCGGTCTACTAGTTCTTGATCACTTTTACCAACATGGCGATCAATGGTGTGACCACCGAGGTACTCCTGTCGTTGTAACCAGTCGGAGGAAAAATTACTCGGCACGCATTGCGCAGAAGCTGATTGACTCACGCAGAAACCCTGTACAAGAGTCAAAACAGCCAATAGTCCAGCACTCTTGGCTAGGGATTGTTTCCAATGGGTAAGCATCTTAAATAATGTCTGTTTTTACCTACTATTCCCAGCAGCTTTTTGATTGTAACATCCTCAGCGACTGCATCAAGACAATGAAAGGAGG